>CALYZQ010000033.1 GCA_945609985.1 uncultured Lachnospiraceae bacterium
ATATCGTTAATCATATCATACCTGCTGTTTCCCGGAGTATTGGTAATATCACTCTTTTGAACATTACCACTTTCGGTCAACTGTTCCGACTCGCCATCTTCTTCCATAATGTAATACTGCAGCGTTTCTCCGAAGAACAATACAAACTCCTTAAAGCATACACCACCGCATACATCCCGCATATACTCAGACAAATAATTCCCGGCTTCTCCGTTTTCTCTAAGAATCACATAATATATTTTGGCTTTATTTCCCGGTCTTGTCTTGTATTCAATAATGGTTTTGTCGGCAATCTCCATTGTCAGATGCGAAAATTCCTTAAGGTTCCTGAAAAAGTTCAAATGCACCCTGTCCGCCATCAATTCTTCAATCCATCCTGACAGACATTGCAGCTCTGCTTCCGTATGCTCTTCCTTGTGCTCTGAATAATACTTCAGACATGCCAGCTTACATACCCGATGAACACTTTCCCCCCGACGGTACATATTCTGCAATTCCTTAAATACAAATGCATCCGTTACTTTCTCTCTGATAAAATAATCGTATGCGCACTGTGACATGAATGCCGCCTCTACCTCCGGTCTTGCTCCCTGCATCACATAGTAACGGAACAATTCCATTTTTTCTCCCACAAAGGCTCCCGTATACAGCATCTGTATCAGCATTCTCTCACACAGATTGTATCTTTCCACATCAAAGTCTCTTGCAGCCTTCCAAATATCCCGCAAATCCTTGGTCATACCCTGATAGTATGCCGCCAGATACCGTAAAATATTGGCGTCATATTTGCCTTTTTTAAATACGCATAATGCCGTAGCCGTTAAGACCGCATCTTCCGTCATACCACTTTTGAATATCATTTCTCCGGCAAGCCGTACCAATGACCCCATATCAGCAAAGTAAGGACCGTACTTATGAAGCATGCTCTCCGCCTCTTCATATTTACCGCATAATACCAGATACTTTAACACAAGACTTCTTTCGGTCGCGGACAGTTCCTCCGACATCATACTTTCCAACAGTTCTTCCAACGAACGCAACTCATCATTCGCATAATACTGTTTTACAAGTTTAATCTGTATGCTGTGCCGTATTGCTTTGTCCACAGCATCGCAGGAAACCAATCTGAGTGCCCGTTGCATTCCCTCATAAGTAAACTCCTCCTCTGCGCCATCACCTTCATACAAATACAAGTCAAACTCCGGTGAATTATTTACATAACCGGAAATCAAACGCAGATATTTCCCCGGAAGCATGAGTTTTTCTAAAGAATACTCCACATTCTTGATATAGCGGTTACCATCATAGTCTTCAAAAACTATGGTATACTCATTTCCGTACAGCGCCACCCATGTCTCACCGTCGGTCAGCAGATACTCTCCCGGCACATCATTGCCGGGCTGATATACAAACACCTTGCGTAACCTGCCATTTTCCACCTTCACTCGATTTGCAAATAACAGCTTTGAAAGCGGCTTCGCCGTATCCTCACCTATCATTTCAGGTGTCAGCAGTTTGCTGTAAAGATTGGCAAGATGCCTGTTTATATGCTCTTTCTTTATCTGGTCCAGCACAAAATACTCAATACGCGTCCGATAGTTTTCATATAACTCTTCCATGCCGGAACGATTCTGCACAATATAATTGTACAGATATGCACTGTGAACATAATCCAGATTGTTCTGGTAGGAAAAATACATCAATACCATTTTAGGCAGGCGGCACGGGCTGTCCAAATCCAATGACATCATGTAATACTCATAAAGATTTGTGATTCGCAGTTTTGCCTCCACGCCTGCTTCGTACCACTTATAATAACCGTTACCGGCCTTCCCGCCTTTTATGAGCAGGGTACAAATTTCCTGTAAAATGCGGACATCCGACTTTTTGTGGTACAACTTCTCCAATATCAGGTACAGGATATGTCTATATCCCCGCGCCTTACCTACCAGATACAAAAACTGCTCTACTACTTCCGCACTGAGCATTTCCTGCTTCGCACCATAATAAATAACCTGCAGTTCAAAATCATCCAACTTGCGTAGCAGCGTCGGATTGGCATTCATCAGATATAGTGCTTCAATGTAAATTATAAAGCTGTTACACCCTTCCGCAAACTGTCTTTCCAAAAACTGCCATTTTACGGAGACAGACCTGGTATACTCCGGCGAAAGATATAAAAGCAACCATGCAGCACGCCATGAGCCCGTCTGTCTTTTATATATCATTTCTACCTGAGCCGCAACCTGACCAACATACTCTGCATCTCCCTTTATCAGAGTAGTCAGATACCAGTAATATGCCCATAATTCTTCCGCCTGTTGCTCTGCCAGTTCAGAAGATTTCAACAGTTCTTTCGCATGGTCAAGGAACCAGCTTGCTTCATTAAACCTCTCTTCTGTTATCAAAAGCTGTGCCTTAAACAAACGTGCCGCCGCACTGTTTTCATCCAATGCAATCAGCTTATCCACCAGTCTTCCGGTCTCTTTCAACCAGGTCGCTGTTGTTATTTTCTTCATGCGGAACGCCTGATAAAATTCCATTAATTGCACAATTGTCCGCTTGGTTGCAAGCCCTGTCTGACGTGCTGCACTACCGTCTCCCACCGAAACAGTCACCGGTATCTCTATCGATACATAGGAATTATACAACATGACACGACCATAATTTTTACCTCTACGGCACATGCTGCTGTCTATATATATCGGAAGCCTGCAATGATTTCCCAGAAAATCATCATCGGACAGAACCTCCTTTTCCGCAAAAACAAATTCGCCTTCACATGCTATGGA
The DNA here is from genome assembly GCA_945609985.1 of uncultured Lachnospiraceae bacterium. Lineage (GTDB taxonomy): Bacteria > Bacillota > Clostridia > Lachnospirales > Lachnospiraceae > Acetatifactor. Next base: position 2,793 of record CALYZQ010000033.1, read on the forward strand.
AAGTCTGGTATAGCCCCAACCGTTACGGATAATATTCACCATTCTCTCCATAACGGTATAAGCATCTCCCATACCTCTGACATCCAGTGAAATCTCCGCTTCTTCGGTAATAAATTCCACCCTCTGTTTCTTATTTATCTGTATCAGGAACTCTTCTACATTCTGTTCATTTTCGGGATATGCAGACAATCCCCTGTAACTGTCAAAGTATTGGGCATCGCTACCGGAAAAAATGCGTGTAAATTCAGGAGAATAAAACAGGTTGACTGCTTCCGGCCAATTGCTCTTGGCAAGGTTCGCAAAATGGAACAGATTCTTCACCGCACCAATAGATGATTCCAAAACGGTATGCTCAACAGATACAACAAACGGAAGATAATATTCTCCCTGATTGCTGACAATCGAAAAAAAGCCCTTTACCACATCACCTTCCTCCAAATGCTCTCCATGGAAACAGAATCCTATTTCAACATGGTTACCCGTAAACTTAGGAGTGAGACACTCCATTCTCAGGTCAGAGGAAGTCACATAACCGTTGACATACTGTCCCCCGGTTGCCGTGATGGTAAAAGAACCCTCATAGGTATATCCTTTTTGCAGGGTAAACTCAATTTTTGCGCATGAAAAATCAAGAGAACCATTCTCATAATCAAAGTTTCCCTGTAGAATTTGATTAATTATCTCATGCATGTCTGCTCACCCGTTTCTGCCTATCAAGCCTTTGTTGATACGCTATAAAAACACGTATACTATATTATAACAAATTCTACATTCCAGAGCAACGAATTTTTACGAAAAACCCCTTATTTTGCGCTTATCACAAAATAAGGGGCTATATATTGATTACTCCAGATTCAATTTATTCTTAATGATATAGTAAGAAATCACATAAAGTCCGATGGAAATCGAGTAAGTAATGATATAAGATGCCAACATGGTTCCTCCCATTCCTACCGACTGACCCTCTAACATTTTTCCGATGCTCATACTCATACTTACCACACCCACAATCATTCCTATAAGTGCTTCTACAAGCATGATACCAAAGTAAGTAAGAACACCCATAAGTCCCTTGTGCTTTTTGGACAACTGTCCGATGGTCAGGGCACCGAATAAGGTTGACATACTAAGGAACGGTCCTACGATAATTGTAATCAGGGAAACGATACCGACAGCGGTCAGATTAACTCCCATTTCTTCTGCATAAACCGTTCCGATTACCGTAAAGGTTTCACCCAAAATCTCCCAGATGTTTTGGTCCACCTGTTGTCCCTTAAGAATACTACCTATCATCGCAAATACAAGAGACGCCATGGTAAGCACCATAATAACCGTTATAATAAGACTCCAGATACCAGAAACAGCTATTTTGGAAATCAACAACTTATGAGTAGTCACCGGAAGCGTATGGGTAAGATATCCTTCCTCCGTGTACATCTTCTTGTAAAAACGGATTCCCATGTAAATGTATACGGCATATATGCCGGCACACAGTACCAATATCATAAGAATCAGTCCCACAACTCCGACAAGCAGCCATGTAATGGATGCCATGTTTCTCAATTGGCCGTCCTCATCAAATAAATTAACCCACACACTGCTTCTGTAATATATATTGCCAAGAAGTGCAATTACAAGCTGCGCCAACACAATAATACATCCGAATTTGCTGACAGCCTTCCACTCATGCTTAAATAATTTGCCTAACATGCGAACACCTCCCTGAAATAAGCATCCACGGATTTTCCATGCTGCTCTCTGATATTATCTACAGAGGTATAAAGCAACAGATGACCGTACTTCATAAAAATCACCTCATCCAACACCTTTTCAATGTCATTAATAAGGTGAGTGGATATCAGGACGGTTGCCTCCGGATTATAATTGTTGATAATGGTACGCAAAATGTAATCTCTTGCCGCCGGGTCTACTCCCGCAATAGGCTCATCCAATATGTACAAATCCGCATTGCGGCTCATTACCAGAATCAGCTGCACCTTTTCCTTGGTACCCTTGGACAATACCTTCATCTTGGTATCCGGGTCAATATTTAGACTTCTAAGCATTTCCTCCGCTCTTTCCCTGGAGAAATCAGCATAAAAATCCTGAAAGTACTTAAGAATGTCCTTAATCTTCTGATTACCCGCAAGATAAGTCCTGTCGGGAAGATACGCTACACGTGCTTTGCTCTGGGGGCCTACGTATGCACCATTAATCTTAATACTTCCGGTAGTAGGTGTCAGAAGGCCGTTCATCATTTTAATCAGGGTCGTCTTGCCGCTTCCATTAGGTCCCAAAAGACCGATGATTCTTCCCTTCGGAAGCGTCAGCGTAATATTATTCACAGCTACATTTCTACTGTCATAGGCCTTTGTAAGACCCACAATTTCCACTAATTCGTTCATTCTTCCTTCTCCCTCTCATAAGACTTCTCAATCAGTGCAATAATATCGTTCTTAGAATAACCGAGTTCCTTCATCTTCGTAAAAAATGCTTCCATATGGTCCTTTGCCATATTCTGCCTGATACCGTTAATCATTTCCTCATCCTCCGTAACTGACCTTCCGTTTGTACGCTGTGTAATAATCAGCCCGCTTCTCTCCAACTCTGCAAACGCTTTTTGCATGGTGTTTGGATTTACCGCTGCCACTGCCGCCAAATCCCTTACGCTGGGCAGTTTCCCTCCCGGCGGGTAATATCCTGACACAATCTGCATCTGGATAATTTCAACCAGCTGTGCATATATGGGTCTGTCCGATTCTAAATCCCACGCCATAAAATCTCTCCTTCCCTTCACAATTAAAGTATGCGAATTGCATCACATTGTATTTCTGTATTAACTTGATAATACAATGGTACACCATGTTTTTCGTTACGTCAAGTACTTTTTTACAAATTTATTACAAAATATACATACTTCTGATATTCAGTACCCAAATCCCCCTCCCTTGCATATACTTACATAAAGGATCAATAAAGGTAAAAAAATGGACATTAGCAATCAAGCACAGCAATACTTCGGAGACTTGCGAATCAGCGTGATTTCCACTATCGGATATATCCCCATAGAAGGAGCACAAATCAGCATTGCATATACAACAGAGCCTGGAAACGTGGTCGCCACGGCAACCACAGACAATTCCGGTATAGCGCAGCTCATTCAACTGTCAGCACCCGCCTTTGCGTTATCTCAGGAGCCTTCCGAGATTCAGCCTTATACAGATTATAATATCACCGTAGAGGCAGATGGATACGAACCCATCATAGTTACAGGTTCTGAAATTCTCCCCAACGAATTATCACTACAGCAGATACGGATGACACCCCTGCAGGTAGCGCAGGGAGAAGAAGAAATCATAAATATACCGGTGCATACTTTGTTTGGGGAGTATCCTCCCAAGATACCGGAGGACGAAATTAAACCCATGCCGGACACCGGTGAAATTGTATTAAGCAGGGTGGTAATACCGGAATACATTGTCGTTCATGACGGACTTCCCTCTGATAGGACCGCTCCTAATTATTGGGTGCGTTACAAGGATTACATCAAAAATGTTGCCTCCTGTGAAATCTATTCCACTTGGCCGGAAAACGCTATCTATGCCAACATTTTGGTGATTATGTCTTTTACACTAAACAGAGTTTATACGGAATGGTACAGAAATCAGGGCTACGACTTTACCATTACCTCCTCCACCGCCTATGACCAGAAGTGGATTTACGGACGCAATATCTTTGAAAGCATCGATTATCTGGTAGATACCATCTTTAACAACTACCTCTCCCGCCCCGGTGTACAACAGCCAATTTTTACCTCCTACTGCGATGGGCAAAGAGTGACCTGCAACGGTTTGAGCCAATGGGGTTCCAAATATCTTGCTGACGAAGGGTACTCTGCCATTGAAATCATCCGCTATTATTATGGCAATGACATGTATATCAATACTGCCGACACAATTTCAGGTGTTCCCTCCTCCTATCCCGGTTATGCCTTAAATATTGGCTCCTCCGGCGACAAAGTACGCCAATTGCAAACCCAGTTAATCCGTATCGCGCGCAACTATCCTGCCATTCCCACAATTACTGCGGATGGCATTTACGGTCCTGCCACTGCCGATGCCATAAGAACCTTCCAGGGCATCTTTAATCTCCCCAAGACCGGGGTCACCGATTTTGCCACCTGGTATGAAGTGTCAGATATCTATGTAGGCGTGTCACGCATTGCAGAGCCGGGATAAAATGAACCGCGGTCTTTGTGCCGCGGCTCATTTTATCCCATATAAAAATCCTCATACTTCCCCGGAGAAACCCCAAACGTACTTTTGAAATTCCTAAGGAAGGAAGAATAATCCGTAAAACCACAGGTCTGATACACCTGGGTAATATTTTCTCCTGCTTTTAACAATTCACATGCCTTAATCAGCCTTTTATTAGTGACAAAGGCGTGAACGGTAACCCCCGTCAGTTCCTTGAATTTCCGCAGGAAATGATACTTGCTCATGTGAATATATTCCGCCAGCTCCTCCAATGTAATCCGCTCACCGATATGTGCCTCAATATAATCACTGATCTGTCCCACCAGCGGATGCTGTACCACATTCTCATCACGGAACCAATATTCTTCACGGTTACACAGATTATTCAAATATACAAAAAACATCGTGAGGCATCCTCTATCCAGCACCTGCTTAGCCCCAGGCAGCTCCCCTTCCATTATTTCGGGCATGGCAAGCTTAAGGAGATAACCTCGAAGCATTTCTTCATAATAAACAGGAAAATGATAGGCACAGGAGGCCCTCCTTGTAAAACACGCCGTCAAATCCATATCCGAACCGGACAGGCTATCCAGCATCTGTGCCGTAACCCACAGAATAATTCTTTTTGAGGTATCATGCTTTTTCTCTACAAAGTGATACTTATGCATCACGTTCTGGTCTATCAGCAAAAAATCCCCCTTCTTAAGATGATACGTTTGATTTTCAATCAGAGAAGAATACTCTCCCTCCAAAACGTAAATAATCTCATAAAAGTTGTGATAATGAAAGCTTGCGGCGCCAAGCGGAGCTCCTTGCTTTTCATACACTTCATAGTTTTCATTCATCATATATTGGCGTTCATCGGATGCATCCAAACGCCTTAATCTGCTCTCCATGTTCTCACTCCCTGTATTTTCCTACTCCTCTTTTACTATACCGCAATTTTTGCCCTATTTCAAGCAATATATATCCTTTTCATGCATTTCCATTCCATCTATACTGTATGTATAAGCTTTACAAAATTTCACAAACTATTACCAAAAACGGAGGTATTATTATGCAGATGACATTGCGTTGGTACGGTAGCCAGTACGACACCGTTACCCTCAAACAAATCAGACAGATTCCCGGTGTAACAGGAGTCATTTCCACTCTTTACGGCACTACTCCCGGCGAAGCTTGGGAAATGAATGACATCCTGGCACTGAAGAAGGAAATTGAGGATGCCGGACTTAAGCTGGTTGGTATCGAAAGTGTAAATATTCACGACGCCATCAAGGTGGGTACTCCCGACCGTGACAAATATATTGACAACTATATTACCACCTTAGAGCGTCTGGGACAGGCTGACATTCATATGGTATGTTACAATTTCATGCCTGTATTTGACTGGACCAGAACCGAGCTTGCAAGAGTTCGCCCTGACGGCTCCACTGTTTTAGCTTACACCCAGGAGGCTGTTGATGCTTTAAATCCTGAGGATATGTTTGCTTCCATCAGCGCAGATGCTAACGGCGCTATTCTTCCCGGCTGGGAGCCTGAGCGTATGGCACGCATCAAGGAGCTCTTTGAAATGTACAAGGATGTGGATGATGAGAAGCTTTTTGAGAATCTGAAGTATTTTCTGGAGTGCATCATGCCCGTATGTGACAAATACGATATCAACATGGCAATCCATCCCGATGATCCTGCATGGAGTGTATTCGGCCTTCCCCGCATCATCATCAACAAGGCAAACATCCTTCGCATGATGAAAATGGTAGATAACCCTCATAACGGTGTTACCTTCTGCTCCGGTTCCTACGGTACCAATTTAGAGAACGATTTACCGGATATGATCCGTTCCTTAAAGGGCAGAATCCACTTTGCTCATGTGCGCAACCTGAAATTCAACTCTCCTACCGACTTCGAGGAATCCGCACATCTTTCCAGTGACGGAACCTTCGATATGTACGAGATTATGCTTGCCCTTTATGACATCGGCTTTACCGGTCCCATCCGCCCCGACCACGGACGTATGATTTGGGATGAGGTTGCAATGCCCGGTTACGGTCTCTACGACAGAGCTTTGGGTGCTACCTACTTAAACGGTCTTTGGGAAGCAATCGTAAAGCAGCACAACAAATAAGAAGCGAGGTAAATACCATGAAACTTACACTAGAAGGGATTCGCACTGAGCGCAGCGCATTTGAAGCTGCCGGCTACAGCCTTCCCGCATTTGATTATGATAAAGTAAAAGAAAATACCTACAACCGCCCCATATGGATTCATTTCGGTGCAGGTAACATCTTCCGTGCATTTCAGGCAAATGTTATGCAGAACCTGTTAAATGACGGTGTTATGGATGTGGGCTTAATAGCAGCAGAGGGCTACGACTATGAGATTATCGAAAAGAGCAACCGCCCTCACGACAACTTAAGTCTTTTGGTTACCTTAAAATCCGACAATACTGTAGAAAAAACTGTTGTGGGCAGTATTATGGAATCTTTGATATTGGACAGCCAGAATCAGGCAGAATTCAGCCGCCTGCAGGAGATTTTCGCAAATCCTTCCCTACAGATGGCAAGCTTTACCATTACCGAAAAGGGCTATTCTTTAGTTGACGGCAAAGGCGAAATCCTCCCCTCCATTTCCGAGGATTACAAAAACGGTCCTGCCAAGCCCTCCAGCTACTTAGGCAAAGTGGTATCCCTGCTATATACACGTTACACAGCCAGCAAGCTTCCACTTGCCATGGTAAGCATGGATAACTGTTCCCACAACGGTGACAAGCTGTATGCAGCAGTAAATGCCTTTGCTAAGGCATGGTGTGATGCCGGTCTTGCAGACAAAGGCTTCCTTGACTATGTAAACGATTCCAACTGTGTATCCTTCCCCTGGAGTATGATTGACAAAATCACTCCCAGACCGGATGCGGCAGTAGAAGCACTCCTTGCAAAGGATGGTTTGGAGGAGCTGGATGCAGTCATTACTTCCAAGAACACCTATATTGCTCCCTTTGTAAACGCAGAGGAATGTGAATATCTGGTAATCGAGGACAAGTTCCCGAACGGCAAGCCCTCCATTGACAAGGGCGGTATCATTTTCACAGACCGCGAGACCGTTGACAAGGTGGAGAAAATGAAGGTTTGCACCTGCTTAAATCCTCTGCACACAACTCTTGCAGTATACGGATGTCTCCTTGGATATACCTTGATTTCTGAGGAAATGAAGAATCCCTTGTTAAAGAAATTCGTAGAAACTATCGGTTATGTCGAGGGATTGCCCGTGGTAGTAAATCCCGGCATTATTGCCCCTAAGAAGTTTATTGATGAAGTAGTTAACGTTCGTATCCCCAATCCCTTCCTACCGGATACTCCTCAACGTATTGCTACCGATACTTCCCAAAAGCTGGCAATCCGCTTCGGCGAAACCATCAAGGCTTATGTAAAGAGCCCTGATTTGGATGTAAAGAGCTTGAAGTTGATTCCTCTGGTATTTGCCGGATGGGTTCGCTATCTGATGGCAATTGATGATAACGGCAACAGCTTTACCTTAAGCTCTGACCCGCTATTAGACACCGTAACCCCTTATGTTGCAGATTACAAGCTATCTGCTGACAAGAAGGATTTGAGCAAGCTGGATGCTCTCCTTGGCAACGAGAAGATTTTCGGTGTAGACCTGCACGAAATCGGCATGGCTGATATGGTGAAGGGTTACTTCGAGGAGCTCTCCGCAGGCGTTGGCGCAGTGAAGGCCACCCTTGAGAAGTATGTGATGTAAAATTATTCAAATAACAAGCCACGACAACATCTGCTGTCGTGGCTGTTATATTTATGGCATTTACCTCCATGTGCGCCTATCTCAAGTTCTTCTTTTACTTCGCAAGCAACATCATAATCTCATTGCTGCGGTTTACAAAATTGGTCATTGCTTCCGGTGTAAGAGGTGCATGCTGCAGCTTCGCCAAATCATAAAGCTGTTCACAAATCAGTCCTACATTCTCACCGTCCTGATGCTCTGTCACATACTGCACCAGAGGATGGTTTGCATTCAATATCAGTGTTTCGCCTTCACCGCCAAACATATTCATATCCATACCGGGCATCGCATACATCTTCATCATATCCTGCATACGTCTGCTTTCCTCGGACAGGGTAATCACGGAAGAAATCTTCTTATTCTTCAGCTTCTCCAACTTAATCTCCAGCTTCTCGTTCTTGAGAGCTTTCTTCATGAGCTTACCGATAGCCTCAGCCTGCTCCTCCATTTCCTTCTCAGCTTTCTTGGAGGTCTTAGCCTTCATGGCATCTGTCACATCCGCATCGATACGCTGGAACTTAATACCCTCATTCTTCGCCTCTAACTGTGAGATAAAGGGTTGGTCAATATTGTGGGTTAAGATAACCGCATCCATCTTAGCCGCCTTAAACATGTTAATGTACTGGCTCTGCTGCATTTCATCGGTTACATAGTAAATAACCTTTTCCTTCTTTTCCTCTTCGCCTGCTTCCTCTGCGTCCTCGGTAATAATTTCAGCTTCTACCTTCTCGCCGTTTTCATCCACAGCATTTTCTTCCACAGTCTCATCATCCATAGGCTTGATTTCCAGACACTCGGGCAGGGTCAGATACTTACTCTCCAAATTCTTAAAGAGGATATAATCATTCATCTTCTCACAGAATTTATCGTCCTTCAAGCAACCGAACTTAATGAAGGGACTGATATCATCCCAATACTTCTCATATTCTTCCTTCTCGGTCTTGCACATTCCGGCAAGCTTGTCTGCGACCTTCTTGGTAATGTACTCGGCAATCTTCTTTACAAAGCCGTCATTCTGCAAAGCGCTTCTGGATACGTTAAGAGGCAAATCAGGGCAGTCAATCACACCCTTCAACAAAAGTAAAAATTCAGGAATCACTTCCTTGATATTGTCTGCAATAAACACTTGATTGTTGTACAGCTTAATGGTTCCCTCAATGGACTCATACTCCATATTAATCTTGGGGAAGTACAAAATACCCTTTAAGTTAAAGGGATAATCCATATTCAAATGAATCCAGAACAGGGGCTCCTTGTAATCCTGGAATACCTTGCGGTAGAATTCCTGATATTCCTCCTTGGTACAATCATTGGGATGCTTTGCCCAAAGCGGGGTTGTCTCGTTCATAAGCTCAGGACTCTCGTCTTCCTTGGCATCAGCCTTGGACAGATAAATCTCTGTGGGCATGAAAGAGCAGTATTTCTTCACCACTTCTCTTGCTTTGTACTCATTACAAAACTCCAAACAGTCCTCATTTAAGAACAGGGTAATCTTCGTACCAACCTCTGCCTTATCGCCATCCTCCATGGTAAACTCTGTACCGCCGTCACATTCCCAGTGTACCGGTGTAGCTCCCTCCTTGTAGGAAAGGGTATCAATATGCACTTCATCTGCCACCATAAATGCTGAGTAAAAGCCCAAACCGAAGTGACCGATAATCTGATCGGAATTGCTCTTATCTTTATACTTTTCAATAAAATCGGTTGCACCGGAAAAAGCAATCTGATTGATATACTCCTCCACCTCATCTGCGGTCATACCTAGACCATTATCCATAAAGGTCAGAGTCTTTTTCTCCGGGTCCACAACCACATCAATACGTGCCTTAAAACCGTCCGGAAGACTGTACTCTCCCATCATGTCCAGCTTCTTTAATTTGGTAACGGCGTCACAACCGTTAGAGATTAATTCTCTGTAGAAAATATCATGGTCGGAATACAACCACTTCTTAATAATCGGAAATATGTTTTCGCTGTTAATTGATAAACTGCCGCTTCTCGCTGCCATTTCACCACGTCCTTTTCTAAATAATTTAAGCTTATTACAAGCCCACTAACATAAAGTTTAAAACGCTTAAAAATAAAAGTCAAGACAAAATTAGCACTCAACATACGTGAGTGCTAATAATTTTGCGCAATCCCAGATTTTATCGGCATTTGTGGATTTCTAAAAATTTTATGAACTGTATTACAGAGTATGCGCTCTGTCCTCAACGTTCTTCTTAAAATTCAACACCGTATGATTATACTCCTCGTCCATATAGGAGGAGGTAATCAAAAAGTCAGCGGTCGACTTATTGTTGGCAATGGGGATATCGTACACCTGCGCAATTCTAAGCAGTGCCTTTACATCCGGGTCATGAGGCTGTGCTGTCAGAGGATCTGAGAAAAAGATAATGAAATCTACTCTTCCCTCCACAATCTTGGCACCTATCTGCTGGTCTCCGCCTAAGGGACCGGAGTTATAGCCTCTCACGGGAAGTCCCGTATACTCCGAAATCATCTTAGCAGTAGTCCCGGTTCCGCAAAGAAAATGCTTTTTCAAAATTTCCTTATTGTCGTCGCACCAGGCAATCAACTCTTTCTTCTTGTTGTCATGGGCAATCAGGGCAATATTTTTTTGCTTCCCAATGGTCAATGTAATAAAATTCTGTTCCATTTAATTCTCTCCTCTATCTGCTTTCCCTATCACTTTCCGGGAAATATTTCTCATAAATATCAAAGAAATTGCTGGTGGTAATCCGGCTGTCGCTTAACAGTTCCATCTCCTCCCACACCTTCTCATTCAGTCTTTTGGCCAAGGTCTCCACAAACAGCTCATACTCTCTGCCAAAGGCTTCATTCCGTCGTTTCTCCACAATTTGCAGCTTATTGGCATCTGTCTCTTCCCTGTCAAAGGTACTGATACATTTGAAGATGTGATATCCGTTTTCGCCCTCCACAATCTCACTGATTTCACCTGTCTCCAAATCAAATGCCACATTCTCAATAGCAGGCTCCATATCACCCTTTCCAAAGGAATAGGTAAGGGTACTGTCTTCACTGTATTTGGATGCAAGGGCTGCAAAATCCTTATCTTCCATAAGTGCAAGCTCCCGCACCTTGCTGATTTCATCGTATATCTCCTGCTTTGCAGACTCAGAAACCGGATGTACATTTCCGGCATTGTCCCGTGTGTAGGTACGCATGAAAATATGCTGCACTGTAATGGTTCTTGCCTCATCATCACTGATTTCAGGATTGATATCCTTAATCGTATACAGATACACCTTATTAGCCATGGCATACTCAGTATACAGCGTCTCCACCGTCTCCACGGATGCCTCCAAAAATTCTACCTCTGCATCACTTAAGCTGTCAAAATACTCTGAAGCCGCCTGCTTAACAGCCTGCTTTTCCTGCTCTGTTAAGCTGATTTCCTTTTCCTTGGCAAGCAGGTACATAGTCTTTATCTGTGCCAGCTTTTCCAAGACGGTCTCCTTTACGTTCTCCATAAGTGTCACACCGTCCAGAGAGGTCTGCCAGATTTCTTCTCCATATACCTCCTCATACTGATTCTTTGTGGTGGCAAGATAAATCATAAACTCCGCTTTGGTGCAACTCCTATCACCTATACGAAACACCTCATCCTTCCCCATGCCGGTGGTGAATACTACCTTTGTGCCACCTTCTTTTCCGCCACATGCCGTAAGCATCACCGCAAACAGACATATACACAGGCAGAATATGATTGCTTTTTTCATTACTTTCATAAAACTCACCCTTACTAGTATACACCATTCCGAATCAGACTTCCACCGCTAGTTTTATGAATTTGCAACTGATTGGAAATCCGCTCTCCCAATTCAGGCACATGGGAAATAATACCTATCAGATGATTTTTGTCCACAAGTCCCATCAGCGCATCACATGCCTGCTCCAAGCTTTCCGAATCCAAGGCTCCAAAGCCTTCGTCCACAAACAGGGTATCTACCCTGACTCCGCCGCTCATGGCCTGAATCACATCGCTCATGCCAAGGGCAAGGGCAAGGGATGCCTTAAAGGATTCTCCGCCGGAAAGAGTGCGCACAGAACGATACTTGCCGGTATAATAATCAAGCACCTGTATCTCCAGATTATCCTTCACCCTTCCGTCCGACACTTCATTTGCCCGAAACATCTCATAACGACCGGAGGTCATCTTCTGAAAACGCAAGTTAGCTGCTTTTAAAATCTCTTCGAAATACCCTGCCAGCACATACTGCTCAAAGACAAGCTTTCTTGCATTATTGCCGGACGCCATGTTTTCCAAATCCTTGACATATCCGTATTCGGAACTGTCTGTCTCTATTTTGGTAAGCTTTTCCCCCATCATGTCACGAACCTTCTTAAGCTCCGACAAATGAGTATTCCAGAGTTTTTGTGCCTGTAAAAACTCCTGCCTGAGCATCTTCTGCTCTTCTAATTTCACTTGCAATTCACTCAGTTCCACCATTTCCATACTATTGATGTTTTCCTGCAAATGCCTGCACAATTCTTCATTGGCAGCCACCTTTTCCCTATAGGCTGTCATCTCCGTCTGTAACGCCTGCACACTAAGCATATCCATTCTGGCTTTTAAGAAGTCCTCTTCACAGGAAAACTCCTGTTTCTGTAATACCTCACAAAATGCCTCTCCGACATGCTTTATATCTTTCTGAAGTTCTTCACTCTCCTGTGCAAGATGCTTGATTGCACGCTCCTTATCCAAAAGCAGTTCCTGAAGTGCTCCGGCGCGCTCACAACACTCTTTCAGCTTCCCTTCCGCAAATTTTACGGAAAGTGCCAGATACTCCAAACAAACGCTCCGTTTTTCTTCTGCAAGTCTTTCTTTTATACAGGCAAGCTGTGCACCCATGTCCGCAGCCTGTTCCTTCAAGGAATGCATCATAGTCTGAACTTCCACCACATTGCCGTGCAGCTTCTGTAATGCTGCTTCCTCTACGGTTATCCGGTCCTTCAGCGCCTCTAAATGCTCCTCAGATACCGGCATATCGTCCGGTTTTGCCGGAGCCGGGTGGGAAATAGAGCCGCATACCGGACAGGGCTGTCCCTCTTTCAACAAGGCTGCTGCAAGTCCTATTGCAGAAAGTCTCCTGCGCCTGTCCTCCTCCTCATACTCTGCCTTCATGGTGAGAATTGTTTTTTCCTGCTCCAAATACTGCTTTTGTCCACCCGCATATTCTTTTTCTTTCTTTGCAATCTCTTTTTCTAATGCCGCACTTTTCTGCTCCAGCTCTTCTTTTACTTTTTTAAGCTCCAACAGTTCTCTGATATCTTCCTCAAGAGCAGCCGTCTCTGAAAGTGCTTCCGCTTCCGCCTTCAATGCTTCTTTCTCCTGCATCCTGTGCGTAAGCTCTGCTTTCTTTTGCAAAAGGGTATTCCCAAGCTGCTCTCTTTGCTTCCAAAGCTCATCCGCTACCGCCGCACGCATTGCAAGCTTGTATTTACATTCTTTCTCCTGATATTCCTCTGAAAGAGCGGACAGTTCCTCTCTCTTTTCAAGTGCCTGTCTGTAAGCCAGTATACGCTGATTCTCCTCTGTCTGACAGGTAATCTGAGCCGTCAGCTTTTCTATCTGCTTATCCGCAGCATTGTTATCCTTAGTCAGCTTCTTTATCTGTCCCTTCGCTTCCCGTTCCATCCCTGCAAGATATTCTGCTATCTGGGTATAATTCCAATGTTCGGAAGCGGTAAGTTCATGGAACTGCTCCCTCATCTCCTCCGGCCAGGCACTCCTATCCATATCAGTGCCGATAAGTCTGATATCCTCCTCCAGCTTATGCTTCTGTTCAGAAATTCTCTGAAACAGTCCTCTGGCACGCACACTTAAATTCTGGGTAAAACGCTCATAAATACCCGTCCCGAAAATTTCACGGAATATGGCAGTCTTTTCTTTGGGAGATGCCACAAGGAGCCTTGCAAATTCTCCCTGGGCTATCATGGATATTTTTTTAAACTGCTGATAATCCAGCACCAAAATCTCCTGCAATGCAGCATTTACCTCTTTTACGCCTTCAAGCACTTTTCCATCGGGATAATAGAGAATAGCATTCTCTCTTTCCTTGGTAAACGCTGTACTGTCTCCCCGCTTCTTGGGTCTCAAATACTCGGGATTTCGCACAATACGATATTCCTTACCGCCATGCTCCATGGCAAGCTCAACATAGGTCTTTTCGGAAGGCTCTGCAAAATCACTTCGCACACCGCTTCGTTCCTTATCCCTTGTCTCCCCACTAAGCGCGCCGTAAAGTGCATACGAAATAGCATCAAAAATAGTGGTCTTTCCTGCGCCGGTAGCTCCGGTAATCAGAAAAATCCCTTGCTCATAAAAGGCTGTAAAATCTACCTCCTGCTTATTTCTATAAGGTCCCCATGCACAGAGGATTAATTTCTGTGGTTTCATAATACTTCCTCCGCTTCCTTGGCAGCATCCTCAACCGCCGTTTTACGCTTTTCATCCAGCGCCTCACCCTTAAGCATCTCATAAAACTCAGAAAACAGTTCTGCTGTACTCTTTTTTGCAGTATACAATCTGCTCTCAAAGCCTTCCTCTGTATCCTTTTGATTTTTCTCAAAAAGAAGCTGAAGCACGTTGGGATAAACGCTGCGAAGAGTTCCCATAGGGTCAATCAATTCATCCTCATCTGTTAGGGTTACCTGTAAGTAATCCTCCCTGTCCTTTTCATTTAGCAATTGCACTTCACTGCTGATAAGCTCCGAAAGCTTTCCTTTGATGCATCGCATCTCATGAAGTGGCTTTAAGGGCAAAAGCTCTACCTTTACCTCCCTGTCAGTAAGCTCCACCAGGTTCACGGATTTATCTCCCTTTGCTTCACTGAAGGAATACTTAAGCGGAGAGCCTGAATAATACACCTGTCTGCTGCCGATATGCTGAGGTCTGTGAATATGTCCAAGCGCCACATACTGAAACATGGCAAACATATCAGCCGGTACATTGTCTAAACCTCCCACATTCACATCCACTTCCGAATCGGAGAGCTGTGGCATCTCTCCCTGCTCACCGGTCACAAAATAATGAGTTACCAATACATAACGGCGGTTCAAACTCATGACCATGGGATGAACGGACAACATCCGCTCTACCGCTTCTGCCAACGTATTACAACCTAATACCGCAGGCTTTACAAAGGGCATACATACAAATGTTACCGGACCATACTCATCCTCTAAGGTAACGCTCTTAAACTCTCCCTCATATTCCGCACCGATATAAATCCCCTGCTTTTCCAGTATCCGGTCTGCAAAACCCACTCTCACAGCCGAATCATGGTTACCACTCACCATAATCACCGGAATCCCTGCAGTTGCAAAATCCGTCAGAAAATCATCCAAAAGCTCCACTGCCTCCGTACCGGGCACCGAACGGTCATAAATATCTCCCGCAAGCACAACAGCATCCACTTTATGTGCCACTGCCAGAGCACAGATTTGCTTTAATATGTGCTTTTGATCCTCTATAAGTGAATGCTCATGCAATTTTTTTCCGATGTGTAAATCAGCCGTGTGTATAAATTTCATATTCTCTCCTTTTGATAAAAAGCGGATGCCACTGTACTCGCGCAATTTCCTATAGCATAAAGAAAAAGTGTCTCACCGGTGCAAGGCACCGGCAAAGACGCTTCTGCTTTTATACTTATTTACTTAACGGTCTATTTCTTTGGTCCCGGTTTACTCATTCTCTCAAGTAACAAGTCTACCTTTTCTTTGATAAATGCCTTGTGCTCATCCTTGACAAGGAAATACAGATAGGACTCTTTTGCATAGTCTATTGGCATACCTCTGCCTGCAATCTTAAAGTTCACAAAGCCTTTGTCTATATAATCAACAATCTGTTCATTCGTGATGAATGCCGGTCTTTCCATGCACTCCTTGAAAGATCTGGGCGCTGACTGGTTCGGGCAGGCAAAGGGCGTATAAGGGTCGTATTCCAGCTGTAATCTGGACTGCTGAGCATAATGCTCTGTTCTCTTCTGACAACCGGGGTAACACACCTCATTCACCAATATCTCTACCCTATCTGCATGGGGCTTAATTGCTTCAAGAACTTCCTCATTATGATTTAAGTCATAATCCAATACTACCAGATAATAATCCTTATCCAATTCCTTCTGCAAAGCATCTGCATCCACAATCCGCTTGGTTGTGGAAGAGATTCTCTTAAAGTTTGGATACTCCTTGCGCAAATACTCCTCCAGCACAGGTGTATTAACCAATACCTGATTCATCCCATTATCTGCAAGCTTCATAATCAGATTGCAATAAGTATCATGTACATGTTTTTCCTCAAGTACCGAATTGGTCCATGTAAAACGCACGGGAATCCCATAGCTGTTGTACATGTTCAGAATGGCACTCATATCACGCTTACTGGTAATACCGAATACTACTCGTCCGCCATTCCAAATCGCTCCGGGAAATGTACCGTACACAGAGCCGATTTTGTAACCGTCCCTGAATTTCTCCGGGAAATCCTGCATCAGTCTGATATATATCTGATTTAACACACGAAAATAAACAAATCCCGGCAAGTGCCAGTATATTTCCCTAGCGCTCATGTTATCCTCCATTATACCTCTATTTCATGAATCCAGCCTTCAGGTGCTTCAATTCTGCCCATCTGGATGCCGGTAAGTGTATCATACAGTTTCTTGGTAACAGGACCCATTTCAGCCATACCGCTTGCCATGCAATACTCTTTGCCGTGGTCAACAATCTTTCCTACAGGAGAGATAACTGCTGCCGTACCGCAAAGGCCACACTCAGCGAAATCCTTCACCTCAGAAAGGAGTACTTCTCTCTCTTCAACCTCAAGTCCAAGATATTCCTTTGCAACATATACAAGAGAACGTCTGGTAATGGAAGGAAGGATACTGTTTGACTTAGGTGTTACTACCTTGCCGTCCTTGGTAACAAACAGGAAGTTGGCACCGCCGGTCTCCTCTACCTTGGTTCTGGTGCGGGAATCTAAGTACATATTCTCATCAAAGCCCTCTTCATGTGCAGAAACAATTGCATGAAGACTCATTGCATAATTCAAACCTGCCTTGATATGGCCGGTTCCATTCGGAGCCGCACGGTCAAAATCGCTGACACGGATGGTCAGAGGCTTTACGCCGCCCTTAAAGTAAGGGCCAACAGGGGTTGCAAAAATTCTGAACTGATATTCATTTGCAGGCTTTACACCGATAACCGGGTTTGTACCAAACATATAAGGACGCAGATACAATGTCGCACCGCTTCCATAGGGAGGTACATATGCTGCATTGGCTGCAACAGTCTTGGTCACAGCATCAATAAATCTATCCTTGGGGAATACGGGCATCTCCAATCTCTTAGCGGAATCAATCATACGGTCTGCATTTAAGTCAGGGCGGAAGGTAACGATTCTGCCATCCTCTGTGGTATATGCCTTAAGACCCTCAAAAACAGTCTGTGCATACTGCAAAACGCCTGCGCACTCATTTAACACAATGTTCGCGTCAGCGGTAAGCTTACCGTCGTCCCACTTCCCATCCTTAAAATCAGACACATATCTCATATCTGTCTGTACATATCCAAAGCCTAAATTACTCCAGTCGATGTTTTTCTTTTCCATAATGGATATCCCTCTTTTCTTAGTATGATTATCTTTTAATTATTATACTTTTGAGTGCGAAAGTCAATACTTTTACTTCCTCACATACTTCAAAAACTGATAGGCAATATCAAAGTAGGTCTGCTCATCGCTGTCAGCCACGATTTCCCACTCTTCATCCTTGTCCAGATTGGGGAAATAAGCATCTGCCTCATACTCATGGTCAATCTTGGTCACATGAGCCACATTACAGTATGGCAGCATCTGCTTATATACGCTGTCGCCGCCAATGATATAAATATCTTCATCAGCGTACTTTTTCAGTTCCTCTAAAAGCTCTTCGATAGAATGTACTACTATGGCATCCTTCACCTGGTAGTTCCTGTCCTTTGACAAAATAATATTAGTGCGGTTCTTGAGCGGCAAGCCCTGAGGGAATGTCTCAAGAGTCTTCCTGCCAAGCACCACTACCTTGCCGGTAGTCTCCTCTCTGAAATGTTTATGATCATTGGGAATCCTCACCAAAAGCTGATTCTTATTGCCGATTGCCCAATTATTATCCACTGCTACGATTAAATTCATGTCAATGCCTCCTTAAATTGCAATAGGAATATCCTTAATCTGCTCCCCGGTCTCATAATTCTCTACTCTTACATCATCCCTGGTAAATTTGTAAAAATCCTTTACCTCCGGATTCAACCAGAATGTAGGAGCCTCCTTGGGTTCCCTGCTTATCAGTTCTTTGATAATAGGTACATGCCTGTCATAGATATGGGCATCCGCAATCACATGCACCAGCTCCCCCACCTTCATGTCACAGACCTGAGCCAGCATATGAAGAAGTACCGAATACTGCACCACATTCCAGTTATTTGCCGCAAGTACATCCTGTGAGCGCTGGTTTAACACTGCATTCAACGTAAGCTTGTCATCTCCCGGCTTCTGGGTCACATTGAAGGTCATGCTGTAGGCACAGGGGTACAAATTCATCTCGTGCAAATCCTGATGTACATAAATGTTAGTCATAATTCTGCGGCTGAAGGGATTATTCTTTAAATCATAAATCACCCTGTCAACCTGATCCATCATACCCTCTTTATACTGATGCTTCACCCCCAGCTGATAGCCGTATGCCTTACCGATGGAGCCGTTTTCGTCCGCCCACTCATCCCAGATATGGCTGTGCAAATCATTGATATTGTTAGACTTTTGCTGCCATATCCAAAGGATTTCATCCGTTGCGGATTTCAGTGCTGTCCTGCGCAATGTCATAATAGGAAATTCCTTGGATAAATCATAACGGTTCACAACACCAAACTTTTTGATGGTGTACGCCGCGGTGCCGTCCGGCCAGTGAGGTCTTACCTTTTCGCCCTCCGTACTGGTACCGTTCTCAAGAATATCCTTGCACATATTGATAAAAATATGATCTGCTAAACTCATTCTCGTATCCTCTCTATTCCCACTTATCACATACCGCATTAATCTGGTCTGCAAATTTAGCCATGTCCTTATTGGCCAAACCGTCATTCTTGGCAATGAGTGCCATAAGTCTCTGACCGGCAGCCACAAGTCTCGCATAAACACCGGTAGCAGGCTTAGCCTTCTTCTTTTTCATCACAGGCTCTGCCTCATATTCAAACTGGTTACTCAAAAGGTTAAACACCGTACCGCTGTAAGGTGCATAGGCTCTCTGACCGTGCTCAATCTTTAAACACTCCACAAAGGAAGTACATACACTATCCTCACCGTGTACCACAAAAACCTTCTTGGGTTTTTCTTCAAAAGCATTTACCCACTCAATCAAACCGTTCTTGTCCGCGTGTCCGCTCAGTCCTGCCATCTGCTTAATCTGTGCGCGCACCTGAATGGGCTCTCCGAAGAGCTTCACCTCAGTGGCACCCTCTATAATATTTCTGCCAAGAGTACCCACTGACTGGTAGCCTACAAACAATATTGTACTCTCCGGTCTCCAGAGATTGTGCTTTAAATGATGGCGGACACGACCGGCATCACACATACCGGAAGCCGAAATAATTACCTTGGGTGTATCATTAAAGTTAATTGCCTTGGATTCATCGCTGGTGATGGAAAGCTTAAGTCCGGCAAAGGATATGGGATTAATGCCCTCTCTTACAAGCTCCATTGCCTCCTCATCATAGCATTCCATACGGTTTTCCTGAAAAATACCGGTTGCCTCCACCGCAAGAGGGCTGTCTACATAGACAGGGAAATTTTCATGTCCCTCCACCAATCTGTCAACCTTTATCTTACGCAGGAAATACAACATCTCTTGGGTTCTTCCCACTGCAAAGGAAGGGATTACCACATTACCTCCCCTATCGAAGGTTTCCTTCAATATCGCCGCCAAATCATTCACATAATCCACTCGTACTTTAGAGTGCAGACGGTCTCCGTAGGTGGATTCCATCACCACATAATCTGCTTCTCTTGTAGGCTTAGGGTCTCTTAACAAGGGCTGATTTTTGTTGCCGATATCACCGGAAAATACAATTTTCTTGGTTCTGCCATCCTCTGTCAGCCAAACCTCTATACTGGAGGAGCCAAGCAAATGTCCGATGTCCGTAAAACGAATCTGCACTCCCTCACAAACAGTAATAATATCGTTATAATGGCAGGGAACAATACGCTTTATAATTCCCTCTGCATCTTCCATATCAAACAAAGGCTCAGCAGCCGCAACACTTTCACTTCTCTTAGCTTTACGATTCTTCCACTCAGCCTCCATCATCTGGATATGCGCACAGTCTCTGAGCATAATACTGCACAAATCAGCGGTGGCATCCGTCATAAACACCTGCCCTCTGAAGCCCTTTGCATACAAAAGAGGCAGCATTCCGGAATGATCCACATGAGCGTGGGTAAGGAATACATAATCAATCATCGCCTCATCCACGGGTAGGGGCGCATTTTCAAAGACATTCACCCCCTGCTCCATACCAAAATCCACCAATATATGTTTCTTTCCAATTTCTAAATAATGACAGCTTCCCGTAACCTCATGGGCAGCTCCGATAAATGTAAGTCTCATATGCATTTCTCCCTTCTGATTCCCCAATATCCATTGTATTATGTTTACAACTGCTTCGCAAGGAAAAAATAAAGATTTAAGGATTTCTTTCGTTTTCATTTTTGAAAAAAGATGCTAAAATAAGGATATGTTTTGAATAATAAGGAGACTAACTGTTTATGAAACCTTTTCACGACAATCATTATGACAGCATTCAGGCGCTTCGGGGAATTGCAGCCCTCTTTGTTGTCCTTGAACATATACGTTTTTTAAACTGTGGCGCTTTTGGTGTGGATATCTTTTTTATCATCAGCGGCTTTATGATTATGTTTTCCACCCATCGGAACAGTAAACATTTTCTCATAAAGAGAATCGTCCGCATCGTTCCGCTGTACTATCTGGTGACCTTAGGCACCTTTTTACTACTGTTGCTTTTCCCTGACATGTTTGAGCAGACAAAAGCAAACCCTGTTTTTTTATTAAAGAGTCTGGCATTTATTCCTTTCGACATCGGAGGAGGCGTATTGCAGCCTATTGTTCGCATCGGCTGGACCGTAAACTGCGAGGTATTCTTTTACCTTCTGTTTTTTATTGCCATGAAAATCAGTCACAAATACCGCGGGGTAATTTGCAGTATTCTCCTTGGTGTACCGGTTCTTATAGCGCAGCTTACCATGTCGGATTTTGTGCCCCTTACCTTTTATGGAAATCCAATCATGCTGGAATTTGTGCTGGGCATTTTGGCCTACTATATCTGCATGGGTATTTACCATACTTACTGTAACAGCAAACTTTCCAAGGGGGTCTGCTATGTAGCACTGATTGTTGCAGTTATGTTACTTGCCTTTCTCGCCCTTACCAAAAAACAAAGCAGTATTCTAGGCTTTTACAGGCTTTCTTCCTGGGGACTTCCCGCCATGATTATTGTACTGTGTTTCTTTGTAGCAGGACTGTTTATTAAAGTTCCCCGCCCCTTTGTAGTGCTTGGTAATATCAGCTTTTCACTGTACCTGCTGCACTACTATCCCGTAATGCTTTTAGACCGCAAGGTATTTGACTTCTCTACCTGTACGCCTTATGCATTGCTCGGTGTATTTGTAAGCATAATCATCTGTATTCTGCTTGGCTACGGCTGCTGGTATCTTGTGGAGTACCGCTTTACCAAATGGTTACGGAGAACAAAATGAACCTTTCCTCTCCTACCTGCGTCTATATATATGAAACCGGTTTCAATAAAGACACAAACAGGAAGGAAGTGATAATATGGATGCATTTGAAGAACTGCTTAATGCAAACCGCAGAGCCGTAGAACGATTTGTAAAGTTTCGACTTACCACGCTCTCCGACGCTGATGATGTTTTGCAAGAAGTATATCTGACAGCTTATCAGAAGTTTCATCAGCTAAAAAACACCGATTCCTTCAAACCATGGATTATCAGTATTGCAAGGAATAAATGTAATGACTATTTCCGCCACATAGCAGGTCAAATGGAGCTCCCCTTAGAGGACTTGACCGAAAAGGAGCTTTCTTACGGAAGACACGGAATAACTGAAACAGATACTGTCAGAGAAACTTTAAGCCTTCTTGCAGATAAGGATAAGCAAATTCTGTACCTGTATTTTTGGAAGGAGCTTCCTCAAGCAGAAATTGCAAGACTCCTACACATTCCTATCGGAACTGTGAAAAGCCGTCTGTACACTGCAAAGCAGAATTTTAAAAACAGATATCCATTTGTTACGGACACAGTGAGAGGAGAATTAATAATGAAACATTTACCCGAAAGATTACCCGAATATAAAATTGAAGCAACCGGCAAAACACCTTTTTCAGTGAAATGGGAGGAACTGATGGGATGGTTCTTGGTCCCCCGACTGGGGGAAAAGCTTTCCTGGGGCATGTATGACATCCCCTCCCGTCAATGCAATCATGTTTATGATATGCAGGTTACCGGCAAAGCCATGGTACACGGCATTGAAGGTGTTGAGCTGACAGCCAGAGAGGCCGATTACTCCGGCAAAAAGGAAGTAATTAACCGGACCTTTGTGGCACAGCTTACCGATACCCACTGCCGCTATCTGGCAACCCTAAGAACGGATGGTGACGTCCGCAATTATATTACGTTTCTGGACGGAGATGCTTTTATGCAGTGTTGGGGCTTTGGCGAGGACAACTGCGGCAATGAAACCAACTTATCCCCTAAGGGTGATATCATCCGTAATGGCAATGTGGTTACTTCTGCCAAAAAAGATTTTCTATTGGATATCGTAGGAAGATATACAGTGACTATCGGAGGAAAAAGCTACGATACCGTTTGTGTATTGGATATCGAGACCTATAACTGCGGCGTGGTTTCGGAACAGTTTCTGGACAAAAACGGCAGAACAATTTTATGGCGCAGATTCAACCGTGACGATTGGGCGATTGACCGTTATAAGCATAAATGGAGCGAACAGCTTCCGGATAATGACAGGCTTATTGTCAATGGTGTGACATATGTTCAGTGGTATGACTGCATAACGGATTACATATTATAAACAAACGAATACCGCATGTGAAGGCAAATATGTGTTCACATGCGGTTCTTTTATAATGTGTCAATTGTTTCTACAATTATTTGAAAAGAAATACATTTTTAGTGTTGACAATTCCAAAGTGATATAGTATATTATTATTTGTTCGTAAGAACTGTAAATATTATAGTACATGCGCGAGTGGCTCAGCGGTGGAGCACCTCCTTGCCAAGGAGGGG
>CALYZQ010000034.1 GCA_945609985.1 uncultured Lachnospiraceae bacterium
ATGCAGCTAAGCATCATAGTGCCTGTCTACAATATGACGGGCGGTGGTAAACTAAATTATTGTCTGGATTCCCTGCTTGCCCAGAAGCTTACAGATTATGAAATTATCGCGGTAGATGATAAATCTACGGATAATTCCCTGGCTGTTTTGCGTGATTATGAGGCAAAGTATCCGGACAGAATAAAGGTCATTGCGTCTCCTGAGAATAAGAGGCAGGGTGGCGCCAAGAACTTGGGACTTGCACAGGCAAAGGGTGACTATATCGGCTTTATAGACAGTGACGACTGGGTGTCTGAGGAGATGTTCCCGAAGCTGCTTAAGAAAGCGTCTGAAACGGGAGCGGATATTGTGGGATGCGATTATCTGATTACGGACGAAACAGGTAAGGAAGAGGGTACTCCGGAGCAGAATAATGAGGCTTCACAGACCGGTGTGTTGGATGATGAGAAATATAGGGAGCTGATTCTGACCCCCGGAAGTATGGTAATCAAGATATACAGAAGGGAGCTGTTCTTTGACCATAAGATTGTGTTCCCTGAGAAAATGTTTTATGAGGACAATGCCATAGCGGTTTTGCCGTTCCTGTATGCTAAACGTTTTGAACGGGTTGAGGAGTGCCTTTATTTTTATTATCAGCACAATACATCTACGGTTCATACGGTAAATATGGACAGATGCAGGGACCGCGTAAAGGCAATGCAGATATATAAAGAGCAGTGCACGGAGCGTGGTTTTTACAGCCGTTTTAAAGAAGAAATAGATTATAAGGTTTACGAGCTGGGGTATCGAAATACGTTGTTTTCTTATATTCAGGCAACGAAGTGGCCAAGCTATGGGTTTGTTTCCCAACTGAGGAAGTTTTTGCGGGGACAGGTACCTGATTTGAAAAATAATAAGTATTTTGAGAAGCTGGCAGATAAAGAAACGCAGAAGCTGGTAGGACTTCATTTGAAGAGCAATTTATTGTTTTTGTGTTATTATAAGGCACTTACTATTTACAGAAAGCTTAGGTATGGTTAAAATGATGGATGTATTAGAGGCCGGAAGGCAGATGTATGATTTCGCAGGGAAGCTTTTTCCTATTGACAGATGGTTGATGGGGGAAGGTGTGCGTTTGAGTCTTAAGATGATAAAGGAGCACATTCCTGAGCTTGAGATACATTCCGTGCCGAGCGGGTCACAGGTGTTTGACTGGACGGTACCGGATGAGTGGGAAATCAAAGATGCTTATATTGAAGATGAACAGGGTAACCGGATACTGGATTATCATGAAAATTATCTGCATGTAATCGGTTATTCCACACCGGTTGACAAGTATGTTGAATTGGAGGAGCTTCTTACCTACATCCGTGTAGAGGAGGAACAGCCGGAAGTAATACCTTATGTTACCTCTTATTACTCGAAGCGTTTTGGTTTTTGTATGAGTAAGACGGAGAGGGATTCGCTGAAGCCCGGCATCTATCATATTGTGATAGACAGTCGTCACTTTAATGGTGAGCTTACTTACGGAGAACTTCTGTTGCCGGGAAAATCCAAGAAGGAAGTTTTGCTCTCCACATATATTTGTCATCCCAACATGGCCAATAATGAGGTGTCAGGACCGGTATTGATTACATGGCTTGCCAAGTGGCTGAAAACCTTGGACAGAAGATTGTCTTATCGCATCGTGATAGTACCTGAGACGATTGGCTCTATAGCCTATTTGAGTAAAAATTATCTGACCATGAAGAAAAATACAATCGCCGGTTATGTGCTGACCTGTGTGGGAGACGACAGAGCATATTCCTATCTGGAATCCAAGGAAGCAGATACCCTGTCCGACAGAGCGCTGAGGAAGGTGCTTGGAGAATTACACCCGGATTATCGGACCTACAGCTTTTTGGAGAGAGGTTCTGATGAAAGGCAGTATAACTCCCCGGGCATAGATTTGCCGGTATGTGATTTCTGCCGCTCAAAGTATGGTGAATATCCGGAGTATCATACCTCGGCAGATGATATGAGTTTGGTTTCGCCGGAGGGCTTTGCAGGCGCTTATCAGGTAATGCAGCAGGTGATTATGGCATTAGAGCATAATGTTTATTATAAAGTGAAGTGTTTTTGCGAGCCTCAATTGGGTAAGAGAGGATTGTATCCTACGGAGAGCCGCAAAGGAATTTATGAGGAAGTAAAGAAGATTACCAACCTGATTGCTTATGCGGATGGCAAAAGAGACTTAATTGCAATCAGTGAGAAGATTGGCGTACCTTTGACGGAATTGATTCCGATTGCTAAGAAGCTTTATGAAGGCGATTTGCTGGAGGTACAGGAGGAACGTGTATGATCAAATCAGTGCTTGATTATTTGGAAAACAGTGCTGCAAAGTATAGTGACAAGCCTGCGATTGTGGATGTAAAAGGGACCTATGATTATGAGACCTTGCTTAATTATTCCAAGAGGATAGGAAGCTATCTTTATACGTTGGGACTTGAGTCAAACCGCCCGGTAGCAGTCCTTTTGGATAAATGTAAGGAAGCGTTACCCTGCTTTTGGGGAATCAATTATGCGGGGGGCATTTATGTACCATTGGATGTACATGCTCCCAATGCGAGATTGCAGTTGATTATTGAGGTGATAAAGCCTGCTTTTGTAATCACGGATGAAGCCGGAAGAGAAAAGGCAGTTGAACTGTTTGGCGAGGAGCAGGTGCTGATGTTTTCTGCGGCAACTGCGTGTGAAATTGCGGAGGCTGAACTTGAGAGGATACAAAGAGAGCGGATTGATACAGACCCTGCATACATTATCTGTACCTCCGGTTCCACAGGTGTTCCTAAGGGTGTGGTAATCAGCCATAGGGCAATTATTGACTTTGTGGAGGAAGCCAGCGAAGTGATGGAGTTCTCTGACAAAGAAATCTTTGCAAACCAAGCTCCCTTCTATTTTGATGCATCGGTACCGGATTTGTATTGCACCATCAGAAATGGTGCGACTCTGCACATTATTCCGGCGGAATGGTTTGTATTTCCGATTAAGGCACTGGAATATATTAAGGAGCAGCAGGTGAATGCTATTTTTTGGGTGCCGTCAGCACTGATTGTGGCTGCAAATCTGCGGGCTGTGAGGGATGTGGATGTAACCTGTCTGAAGAAGATTATGTTTTGCGGGGAGGTAATGCCTGTCAAGCAGTATAACATGTGGAAAAAGGCAGTACCTGAAGCAAAATTTGTGAATTATTATGGCCCCAGTGAGACCACTTATGCAAGTACGTATTATGTGATTGACAGGGAATTTACAAATGATGAGATGCTGCCCATCGGCAGAGCGGCTATCAATACCGGTGTGTTGATTCTGAATGATGAGGATAAGCCCTGCGCGCCGGGAGAAACCGGTGAGCTTTGTATCAGAGGTTCCGGAGTTGCCCTGGGGTATTATAACAATCCTGAAAAGACAAAAGAGGCTTTTGTACAGAATCCGTTATCGCCGTATTATCATGATATTATGTATCGCACCGGTGATTTGGTAAAGCGCAATGAGCTGGATGAGATAGAATATGTGGGGCGTAAGGATTTCCAAATTAAGCACATGGGTTATCGCATTGAGCTTGGAGAAATCGAAAATGCGGCCATGACGCTTGAGCATATGAAGCGTGTCTGCTGTCTCTACGATAAAAAGCGTCAGGTTATTATTCTGCTGTATGAGGGACAATTATCTCAGGAGCTGGTAAAAGAAAGTATGAAGAGCAAAGTTCCTGAATATATGGTTCCCGGTAAGGTTGTTCAATTAGAGGAGATGCCGATGAATGCGAACGGAAAGATAGACAGGCGTCTGCTTGGAGAAAAATATTTGTAATGGTAGTATGAAAAGAGGTATGGTCATGAGAGAGAAAATTATGGAAATACTGCAGGAAGTCAAGGATGATGTGGACTTTACGGAGGATAGGGATTTTATCGATGCAGGGCTTTTAGATTCCTTTGATATTGTGAGTCTTGTGGATGAGTTGGAAGCAGCCTTTGATATCGAGATACCCGGAGTGGAGATTATTCCGGATAATTTCGTCAATGTGGATGCTATTTGTGAGCTTGTGGAAAGCTGTATGGGAGGCAGATAGGATGATGGAAGTATCTTACCCGGATTGGCTGGAAACACAGAATTGGATTAAAAAGGGTGACTGTGTCTATGTGATATCCGATATACTGGAATTGGCGAAAACATACAGGGCTCAGGGCGAAAAATTGCAACTTAGCCATGTGGTAGAGAAGCTGCAGGAGCTTGTGGGTGAGGAAGGAACGCTTTTGTTTCCTACATTCAACTGGGATTTTTGCAAAGGCATTGCGTTTGACTATTATAAGACACCCTGCAGAACGGGAGCGTTGTCTACCGCTGCGTTGAAGCATGAAGGCTTCCAAAGAACTGCGCATCCCATTTATTCTTTTGCTGTATGGGGCAAAAAGCAGGCTGAACTAATGGAAAACGATGCCGTGGATTCCTTTGGGCCGGGTACCATTTTTGAGAAGCTGTACGACTGGAACGCAAAGGCGTTGGTAATTGGGATACCGCCACTTTCGGGTCTTACTTATATTCATCATGTAGAACAGGTGGTGGGAGTCCCCTTCCGTTACCACAAAACATTTACGGCAGATTATACGACAGCAGATGGCGTTTGCACAGAGCGCAGTTATCGTATGTATGTGCGCGACTTGGATATCGATCCCAAGGAGATTAACGGTTTTGCACCTTTGGGTGAAATAATGGAAAGAGATGGGTTGATTCGAAAAGCATATTATTCAGGGGTGCCCAGTGAAATGTTATATATCCGGGATGCGGATGCCGCAGCACGGAAGGATATTTTGGAGAACGAAGCACGTAATATGTACGATTATGAAAGGTAATAAATAAGGGCAATATGAAAGAACGAATTTACGTGTGCCATACCTATTATCATGTGTATGTAACTTTTTTGAAGGAATTGAATCTGCCGAAGGAAAAGCAGGGACAGGCAACATTGGTTCTCAGCAAAATGTCTACGGATTTTGAACGGTTGCGGGAGCGTGTTGAAAAGACGGGTGTTTTTGAACAGGTTGTGGAATATGATGAAAAGCATCCTGACTTTTTTCCGGAATTGAAAGAGTACAAGGTTGATAAAGGAAATATTGTGTTAAACATGATATCCAGAATTAAATATACGAAAGAGCTGGCGAAGCTGAGTGCTCCGTATGTACCTGTTGATTTTAAGGAGTATAAGGATATTTATGTGTATTGTGACAGTGACCCGGTTGGACATTATCTGAATGCAAGCAAAATTCCCTATCATGCGGTGGAAGATGGACTGAATACATTGGTCTACTGCGATTCTGCCAGATGGGACAACAGAAGCTGTTTTGGGATAAAGGTGTTTATGTCCCGCAAATGCAATTTGATATTCATAGAAAACGGTTATGGCAAGTATTGTATTGATATGGAGGTTAACGATATTGCCGCAATCAAGGAACCGTGTCCTCAGTATGTGGAATTAAACAGACAGACGCTGGTGGATAGTCTGACGGAAGAGGACAAGACGGTTATTATACAGGCATTTGTACGGGATTATGATGCGTTACAAAAACAGGTAGCGGAATGCGAAGGAAAGAAAGACAAGGTATTGATTCTTACAGAGCCCTTGTGTGATTTAGAGACCAGAGAGAGAATTTTCCGCGACATAATAAACATGTATCAGGATGATTATCAGGTGTTTATCAAACCTCATCCCAGGGATGATTTGGATTATCGGAAATTGTTTCGTGAGTATCCGCAATTTGACGGAACAATACCTATGGAGCTTCTGAATTTCTTTCCCAAGCTGCACTTTGGAAAGGTTGTCGGGGTGTGGACTGAGATGAAAGCCCTTAATTTTGCGGATGAGGTAGTAAGATTGGGAGCGGAATTTATGGATAAATATGAAGACCCTGCGGTACATGAAGCAGTAAAATGATATATAGACGGAATATCGTTAGTATAATTAATGAATAAACGATTGACATTTCTCCTAAGGTATGTTATCATAAAGTCATAAAAGGGTTATGCGTTTGTGATATGAGAAGGCAAAGGAGGATATAATGAACGATACTGAAAAACTGGATTTAATTATCCGAGAAGTTGGCGGTCTGAAGACCGAGATGCAGGACATGAAGACCGAGATGCAGGACATGAAGTCAGACATACAGGACTTGAAGTCTGAGATGAAGGTGGTGAAGACTGACATTGGTAAGTTACAGAATTCAATGAAACGTGTGGAACTGCACCTTGAGAATGTCACGGATAATAATATTCGTTTAGTTGCAGAGGGTCATCTGAATTTGCATAACAAGCTGTCAGAAGCTACGAAAGTCAGCAATTTCCAAGAGATGCTTGGTGTCAGAGTAAATATTTTGGAGGAAGATGTGAAGCTTTTGAAAGAAGCGATAGCGATAAATCCTGCATAGAAGGGTACTGCCTTTGATGATAAGTCAAAGGCAGTTTTTGTGTGTAAATAACATAAAAATTGCCATTTCTGAAATAATATGCTATGATATCACAGGAAAGAAAAATGTGCTTAGTATGTTCAAAGGAGGCGTTCCATGGAACAATTAGCTATATTCGGAGGGACCCCGGTGAGGGAGACTCCGATTTATTACGGAAGACAATGTATAGAAGAGGATGACATAGAGGCTGTAGTGGCAACCTTGAAAAGCGATTTGATAACCTGTGGTCCCAAGGCTGCAGAATTTGAAAAGAATTTGTGTGAAGTTACCGGTGCCAAATATGCTGTAGCAGTCAGCAATGGCACCGCAGCCCTTCATTTGGCGGCATTGACAGCGGGATTTTGTGAGGGTGACGAGGTGATTGTAATCCCTATTACCTTCGCAGCATCTGCCAATTGCGTGCTGTACTGTGGGGCTAAGCCTGTGTTTGCGGATATCAATCCCGAGACTTACAATATTGACCCGGCATGTATCAGAAAGCTGATTACGCCCCGCACCAAGGGAATTGTGGCGGTTGATTTCACCGGACAGGCTGTGGAGCTTGAAGAAATTAGACAGATAGCGGAGGAGCATAACCTGATTTTGATTGAGGATGCAGCACATGCCATCGGCACAAAGTATAAGGGGCAACCGGTGGGAAGTATTGCGGATATGACCTGCTTCAGCTTCCATCCCGTAAAGACGGTAACAGGAGGAGAGGGTGGCGCTATCACCACCAACAATGAAGAATTTTACCGCAAGCTCATGCGCTTGCGCACCCATGGCATTACACGTAATCAGACGGAAATGGTGCATCCGACGGATGCGGCATGGTATAACGAACAGGTGGAGCTTGGTTTTAATTATCGTATTACGGATTTCCAGGCAGCACTTCTTAGCAGTCAGTTAAAAAAGTTGCCGAAGTTTTCTGCCCGCAGACGCGAGATCGTGGAGCGTTATGATGAGGAATTTGGTAAAATGCCGGAGTTGATTGTACAGAAGGAGATTCCGGAGTCGGATACCACCAGACATTTGTATATCCTGCGGTTGAATCCGGAGAAGTTGACCTGCAACAGAAGACAGTTTTTCGATGCAATGATGGCGGAGAATGTTATTCCTCAGGTACATTATTTGCCGGTATACTATCACTCTTACTATGAGAAGCTTGGTTATCGGAAAGGAATCTGCCCTCATGCGGAAAAGCTGTATGAAGAGATGATGAGTATCCCCTTATATTTTTCCTTGACGGACGAGGAAGTTAGCGATACAATTTGTGCTGTAAAAAAAATAGTTGCATACTATAAAGCATAATCTATTTAAAAGGAGAGTTGGAAATGGGTAAATATTTTGGTACAGACGGCTTCCGTGGGGAAGCAAACAAGAATTTAACAGCAGATCACGCATATAAGATTGGTCGTTATCTTGGCTGGTATTATCAGCACAAGGAAGATAACGAGAGATGTAGGGTAGTAATCGGTAAGGATACCCGCCGTTCCTCCTATATGTTTGAATATGCGCTGGTAGCAGGACTGACTGCTTCCGGGGCAGATGTGTATCTGCTTCATGTAACCACTACACCTAGTGTGTCCTATGTGACCAGAACAGAGAGCTTTGACTGCGGTATTATGATTTCTGCAAGTCACAACCCTTACTACGATAACGGGATTAAGCTGTTAAATGCAAACGGCGAGAAGATGGATGAGGAGACCATCCTTAAGATTGAGGATTACCTCGATGGCAAGTGCGAGGAGGTTCCCTATGCAGAGAAGGAGAATATCGGTTGTACCGTGGACCATTCTGCGGGACGTAACCGTTACATCGGCTATTTGATTTCCCTGGCTACCAGATCCTACAAGGATAAGAAGGTTGGTTTGGATTGCGCTAACGGAAGCTCTTGGATGATTGCCAAAAGTGTATTTGATGCTCTAGGTGCCAAGACATATGTGATTAATAACCAGCCTGATGGCGTAAATATTAATACCAACTGCGGTTCTACACATATTGAAGGCCTGCAGAAGTTTGTGGTAGAGAATGGATTGGATGTGGGCTTTGCATTCGATGGAGACGCAGACCGTTGTCTCTGTGTAGATGAGAATGGTAACCTGGTGGACGGTGATGCCATCATGTACATTTACGGCTGTTACTTAAAGGAGCGCGGCAAGCTGTTCGGTAATAAGGTAGTTACCACGGTTATGTCCAACTTCGGTCTTTACAAGGCATTTGATGCAGTGGGTATTGACTATGAGAAGACTGCTGTAGGCGATAAATATGTATACGAAAATATGGTACAGAACGGATACCGTCTCGGTGGCGAGCAGTCCGGCCATATTATCTTCAAGAAATATGCTACTACAGGTGACGGTATTTTGACAGCTATTAAGATGATGGAGGTTATGCTGGAGAAGAAGAAGACTCTTAGTGAGCTGGCTTCCCCCTTCAAGGTATATCCTCAGGTGCTTAAGAATATCCGTGTGACGGATAAGAGAGAAGCACAGGATGACAGTGACGTGCAGGCAGCAGTAAAAGAAGTGGCTGATGCATTGGGTACTGACGGACGTATTCTTGTGAGAGAAAGCGGTACGGAACCGGTTGTCCGCGTAATGGTAGAGGCAGGAGACCTTGAGACCTGTCAGAAGTATGTGGATAAGGTTATTCAGGTGATAAAGGATAAGGGATATCAGGCATAATGACTGTTGTAGGTAAAGAGAAGAAAACGCTAAAACTGAATATCGATAAGGCGATTGATATTATTTTCTTTGTAGTGCTTTTGATGGTGGTATCTTCTGTTACCTATGTCCACTTTTATAATCAGGTGTACGGCAGTCAGGCAGCACATCATTCTGATATGAAAGCTTATATTTTAGAGATGCAGGGTTTGGATAGCGGTTACAGCTTTCCATACCCTATCTTCTTTAAATTGGCGGCATTCATCCATCTGTTTACTGCGCCGGAGACTGCGGTTGCCATTGCAACGGTATTGTTAAACAGTTTCAGTATGATAATACTGAAACTGGCATTTAATTATTTTGCATTAAAGGATTTGAAGGAAGCCTGGAGAGAAAAAAGATGGCTGGCGGGAATATTACTCAGTGTTCTGGCCGGTGGTATGCTTTTTGTTTCCATGCTTTATTTGCCTAATGAAATTTATCTGCCGGGTATCCGGTTTAAGTATATGGGAGTTTTTTCGCCCAATCCTTTTCATAATGCCACATATATGGCGGCGCGTCCATTCAGTATTCTGGCATTTTTGTGGTATGTAAAACTTTTGCCACAATATGAGGAAAAGGAGGTAAAGCTTCAGGATTATTTGCTGTTTGCCCTTTTCTTATTGCTGGCAACCATGACAAAACCAAGTTTTACACTGATTTTGGTTGGTACGGCGGGAATTATAATGTTATATCGCATGATACGTAGCAAATTCCGCAATTTTGTGCCAACGGTGAAGCTGGGACTTTGCTTTATCCCTACCTTCATAGATTTGCTGTATCAGTATAAGGGCGTGTTTGTGCCGGAGGAAGGTGCAGAGAGAGGCGTTGGATTTTGCTTTGGCGAGGTTTGGGGACTGTACTGTGGAAACATTCCCTTTGCTGTTGGACTGGCAATGGGCTTTCCGCTGCTTGTGCTTATACTCAATTGGAAACAGTTAAAGGATAATGTAATGTACAGATTTTCGTGGCAGATGTATCTTATGAGTTTTGCCATGGCCTTTTTGCTCTATGAAAAGGGATTCCGCAAGCCGGATTTTAATTTTTCGTGGGGATATATGTATGGTATCTTTTTCGCTTTTTTTGCGGCGTTGCTGGTACTGTTAAAAGTCACGGCGGAGAAGAAAAATCGAATACTGACGGCTGTGCAGTGGCTTGGTTTTGCAGCACATTTGGGTTGCGGAATATATTATTTTCTGGGTATTTTTAAGGGACAGATGTATTATTGACAAGGAAGCGAGAGGCGCTTATGGACAAGATTGCAGTGTTAATTCCATGTTATAACGAAGAACAAACGATTGCCAAGGTGGTAAAAGATGTAAAAGAAGCTTTGCCGGAGGCAGTTGTTTACGTATACGATAACAATTCCAAAGACCGTACCGTGGAGCTTGCAAGAGAAGCAGGTGCGGTGATTGGTTATGAGTATAAGCAGGGGAAAGGGAATGTTATTCGCAGGATGTTTCGTGAGATTGATGCACAGTGTTATCTGATGATTGACGGTGATGATACCTATCCGCTAGACTGTGCCAGAGAGCTGGTGGACAAGGTGCTTTGCCACAATGCAGACATGGTTGTGGGGGACAGGCTTTCTTCCACATATTTTACAGAGAATAAAAGACCCTTTCACAATTTCGGAAACAGTTTGATGCGCTTTGGTATAAACAGTCTGTTTCATTCGGATATCAAAGATATCATGACAGGTTATCGGGCCTTTAGTTATGAATTTGTAAAGACCTTTCCTGTATTTTCAAAAGGATTTGAGATAGAAACAGAGATGACCATTCATGCTGTAAATTACAGCATGCAGGTAGAAAATGTAGTGGTAGAATACAGGGACAGGCCGGAGGGAAGCGTATCTAAGTTAAATACCTTCCGAGACGGAATGCGTGTTATCCGCAAAATGCTGCAGTTGTACAAAAATTACAGACCCCTTCGTTTTTTTGGGTTATTATGTCTGTTGTTAATGCTGGTTGCTTTGATTTTATTTGTCCCTGTTATGGGAGATTATTTGCAAACGGGTCTGGTGCCCAGGTATCCTACACTGATTGTTTGTGGATTTATGGCGATTGCGGGACTTCAATCTTTCTTTTCGGGAATGATTCTGGAGGTTATGGCTGCGAAGGACAGAAGGGATTTTGAATATCGCCTGAATAAAATCAATGCGCAGAAGAAAGAATTGCTGAATAGAAAAGATTAAAAAGGAAAACGTCTGCTGCGCAGACGTTCTTCCCGTTCACGTTTTTATTTTTAATCCCCTTTTACAAAAGTGATTATATCATACGAAGTGCCACCAAAGTGCCATCGAACAAATGTTCGGCATAAAAGGAGATTGGACATAAGGCAGGAGAAAGATATGGAACATAAGTATACAGACAATCAGGCAGGCATTTACTTGCGTCTGATGACGGCAGAGGATACGGATAATATTGTAGCGTGGCGTAACAGTGATGCAGTGCGCAAAAATTTTATCTACCAGGCGCCTTTTACCAGACAGGGACACGAAGCATGGGTAGAAAATATGGTCAATACCGGTAAAGTAGTGCAGTTTATTATCTGCAATCTGGCGGATGATAAGGCGTTAGGCTCTGTATACATTCGTGATATTGACAGGCTGCACAATAAGGCGGAGTACGGTATTTTCATTGGGGAAGCCTCGGCGAGAGGCAGAGGAGTTGGGACTGCTGCGGCACGGCTCATGTTATCCTACTGCTTTGAAGAGGAGAAGCTTCACAAGGTGTTTTTGAGAGCGTTTGCACACAATGCACAGGCTATCCGCAGCTACGAGAAAGCCGGATTTGTGCAGGAAGCTTTGCTTAAGGATGATGTGTGTATTGATGGAAATTATTATGATATTGTGCTTATGGCTAGGATAAATGAGTAAAATATTTTGAGAATGGAGTCGGATATGAAAAAAATAAGCTTTGTAATTCCCTGTTATCGTTCAGAGAATACCTTGCCGCAGGTAATTGCTGAGATTGACGCAAAGATGCAGCAGATGCCGGAATATACTTATAACATTTTTATGATTAATGACTGCTCTCCCGATAATACTATGGGAACCATTCGTAAGCTGTGTGAGGAAAAAGAAAATCGGAAGGGCATTAATTTTGCCCGGAATTTCGGACAGCATGCCGCTCTTATGGCGGGACTTCGTCATGCGGACGGAGATTATGTGGTGTGTCTGGATGATGATGGTCAGACTCCTGCAGATGAAGTGGACAAGCTGATTTTGAAGTTGGAGGAAGGGTATGATGCGGTATATGCGAAGTATGAGCACAAGCAACACTCCACCTTCCGCAACATGGGCAGTAAAGTAAATGAACTGATGACCAGAGTGATGCTGGAAAAACCCAAGGAGTTATTTATATCCAGTTACTTTGCAGTGAAGCGTTTTGTAGTGGATGATATGATTCGATATGAGAATTCTTACCCCTATGTGATTGGATTGGTGCTTCGTGCTACGAGAAACATTACCAATGTGGTGGTAAATCACAGAGAGCGGGAAGAAGGTCGTTCCGGATATACCATGAAGAAGCTCCTTGGCTTGTGGTTTAACGGATTTACGGCGTTTTCCGTAAAGCCGTTGCGTATCTTTACCGTAATTGGCGGAAGCTGTGCATGTATGGGCTTTTTGTATGGTATTTATACCATTATCAAGCGTTTTGTAAATCCGGATGTGCCGGTGGGATTCAGTGCGCTGATGTCTGCCATAGTAATCTTTTGCGGTATGATTATGTTGATGCTTGGGATGATTGGAGAGTATGTCGGAAGAATTTATATCAGTCTCAATAATTCTCCCCAGTATGTTATTAAAGAAGTGTTGAACATAGAAGAAAAGTAAAGTGTCCGGAGTCTTTCGGACGAAAGGTATGAACCATGAATAGATTTGTGGAATGGTGGAAAACAGATAAACGATATATATTACTGCTTAAGACAGTACTGATGGCGCTTTTGCCGGTGGTTTGCTGTCTGATTACCTGTGTTTCGCAAGGGAAAAGTATTGGTGACTTGTATCTTCCTATGTCTGAGTGGAATGATGAACTGTTTTATTTTAAGCAGGTGGAAGGTATTGTGAATTATGGTTATCCGCAAGGATATTTCGGCTTTAACGAAAGCCACGCCCTGAAGCTTTCCTTTGCAGCATGGAGTCCGGCACTGGTGTTTCCTTGGATTATTTGGGGACTGATATTTGGTTGGAACCTGATGTCACCCATTATCTGTAATATTGTTCTTCTGACGCTTTCGATGATTCTGTTTGTGGTACTGGTGCGTCCTACGTGGAAGCAGCTCGGTATACTGACATTATTGTTTTGTCTTTATACGCCGTTTGTGCGCTATATGCTGTCCGGAATGCCGGAGATTATCTGTTTTAGTATGCTGATTATTTTTTATAGTCTTGCAATCAATTATACTGAAAGAGAAAAGAATTATAAGCTGGTGATACTGTTTGTCATGGCGGGGGTTCTTACGCTGATGCGCCCGTACATGCTGTTGTTTTTGCTTCTGCCTGCATTCTTTTGGATTCGCAAAAAGAGATGGTGGGGAGCTTTGGGGTCTGCGCTTGTGTTTGGTGTAGTTTTAGGCTGCTATGGGTTGATTAAGCATTATCTTGGCGCAGAGTATTTTGCACCATTATTCTTTACGGATTGGGTCACCACGTTTTTTGAAAAGGGCTTCTTTTCAGGCGTTTATTATTTCTTTGCTAAGATTTATTGGATGGGCTGTGATTTCCTGGAGCATGTCAAATCAGCTTTTCATACCGGTCTGGCTTCAGGAGCGTTTTTTGCCGGTTATCTGGCGACCATGGCAGTTCTTTTATGGCAGAGTTTGTCAGATTATAGAAGCTATAGAAAGAAGAAAAAGAGTGGGGAAGCTAACCTGCCAAAACAATTTTTCCCACAGCTACATCTGGCAGTTTGTTTTGTGGGTATGCTTTTTGCGCTGCTTCTGATGTATAAGCTGACAGAGGGCAGCAAGCATCTTCTCACCTTTATGGCAGTGGGTGTGTTTATGGTCAGCCTGATGAAGACCACTTTTTACAAGAAAGCAGTTTTTCTGGGAATTACCTTTGTATACTTTTATTCCTACCTTGCAGTGAATCATCCCTATGATTATCAGGTGCCTTTTGCAGAAGAGGTGCGTCAGGAACAGATTGCAGATGCAACGGAAGTGCTTGCGAAGGAGATGAAACTTTCCGAGACGGATGTTCCAAATTATGACAATGATGTCATATGGACACTGTATGATAATGTGCCGGATGAAAGCGGTACGCCGGTACAGATAAGCATGAAGTGGCAGCTTTTGTATGCAATTCCTGAGGGATTTGGTATTAGCTGCTGCGAGGGAGAATATGTCAGGGAGAATCTGAATACACTGCAAAGCAGATATCTGGCAACCATAGTGGATGGTGAGGTTGACGCACTTTGCAGGGAAAACGGTTACCGTGAACTGTACAGAGACCATGAAGTGGTATTTTATATGAGATAGTAAGGACCGGCATGCGCATAAAGCGTATGCCGGTTTTGATATGTGGAGGGTGGCGGGGGGAGGGGATACCATGTAAATCATGAATAAAGTAGACATTTTTATCCGGATGTTGTACAATAATAAGATAAAAATATCATGGGAGCAGACTATGCAAAAGTGGAAAGAAGATTTTTTAACACTTTGGAAAAATAAATGGTATCGGTACGTTTTGATTCTGACGGCGGTATGCAGTTACGGCTTTTTGATTACACATCAGACGGTAGGGATTGATGATACTCCTTATGCTTACTATTTTGAAGAAGGCCTGGTTGCCATTGTGGGCAGATGGGTTTTGTTTTTGTTGAATAAGCTACTTAGAATCTCTGAATTTTCACCCTTTATGATGGATTTGGTGGGTGTAATGCTGTTGTTTGCGGCGGTAATGGTGTGGAGTACGCTGTTGTATTCCGTATTAAAGGACAGGCTTCCCGTGTGGGGATATCTGTTTTTTGCGGGTATCTTTATGTCTTCCCCGATTATTAGCGAGGTATTTACCTATTATCTGCACAACGGCGTGGCAATCGGTTATTTGGCGAGCGGAATTGGTTTGTGCTGTTTCAGCGAGGGATTAAGGAGGCTGGAAAGTAAAAATGGATATCTGTCTCCGTTTATTGGAGCAGTGCTCTTTTTATGGATATCCATGGGCTGTTATGAATCCTTTATGATTGTGTGGCTGGTAGGTGTTTTGCTTTTATTGCTTACGGAACGATATGCATTTGTCAGAAGAAAGATCTTTTTCAGCCTGTTAATAGCGGCAGGAATTACTGTTGCAGGGATTTTGCTTCGAAGCCTGATGATTGTGGTGGTGACAAAGCTTTTTGGCTTGGAATCCATGCAGGATGAAGCGGTGCAGCGCTCTATGACGGAAATGCTTGGCTGGATGTTTGAACCGGATGCTGGCGCGGTATTTAATATGACGTTAAAGCGTGTATTTGTGATGTACGGCGTATTTGCGTATGCATATCTGCCGATAACCGTATTTGTGTTTGCTATGGCAGTTATGTTTTTGTATGGTATTTACAAGGCTGTGCGTAACAAAGATGGCTGGATATTTTTGCTGACATTAGGTACTTTTATTGCGGCATTTCTGCTGGTGGTGATTGAGGGTAAAGTGACTCTTTACAGGGCTGCCCAATTTCTCCCCGTGATTTGCGGATATGGAGTGCTGCTTGGGATATATGCGGTGCGCGATATTTGTGCGTGGTTAAAGGAGCGAAAGTCCGCAGGTGTGAAGAAAATTTCCGGCTGGATAAACGGATTGGCAATTGCAGGCTGCGCGATTTTACTGTTTAATCAGTGCAGCGATATGAACAGATGGTTTTATGTGGATTATCTGAAATACGAGGATGCCAAAAATGTGATGAACCAGGTGATGCATGAGCTGGAGAAAAATTATGACCTGAATAAGCAGGTTGTTTTCACTGGGGCATATGAACCGCCCAAGAGTATTTTGGGGGATGCTTATGTGGATTATAATTCGGATACATTTTTTGCCATGAAGCGGATTACGGACATGGTGGATGAGCATCTGCTGGAAAAGTTTTACCGCAATCAGGGTGTGTGGGTTGCACAGACACCGGCACTTTCCGTAATTGACTGGGGAAGAAGTGCATTTGATTCCAATGCAGAGCTGGTCAGATTTCTGGCTATGCACGGGCATGTGATTCCGGTTTCTGATCCGGCATTGTTTGAGAGTGCTGAATTGTACGCAATGTCTCTGCCGAATTTTCCAAAGGAAGGCTCCATCGTTGATATGGGAGAGTACATTATTGTGCATTTTTAGTCGGGTAATACCGGTTTTACAGTGTATGAAAAATAGAGTGAAAGGACATGGCTTAAGGTTATGTTTAAGATAATTAAGAAGCTTCGTGTATTATTGGACAAAAAACAAAAGAGGACAATGGTCGGACTGATGTTCCTAATGGTAATAGGGGCATTTCTTCAGACGGCGGGAGTGGGACTTTTAGTACAGGTGGTGAGCCTGGTGGTGGACCCGGAAGCGGTGGAGAGTAATGCAATTGCGTCCTTTTTATACAAGCTGTTTGGTTCGGGAAGCTACCAAAGCTTTGCCATAACCGTAATGCTACTTCTGATTGTTACTTTTGTTGTGAAGAATGCATTTTTGTTTATTCAGCAGAAGCTGACATTTGCGTTTGTTTACACCAATCAGTTCAGTACCTCCGAGCGTATGATGAGGAATTATTTGAGAAGAGATTATGAGTTTTATTTGAATGCGGATACTGCGGTAGTGCAGAGAAGCATTACCTCTGATGTAAATAATATGTATGCGTTGATTTTGGCTATATTGCAGCTTTTGTCGGATGGAGTGGTATCCCTGTTTGTTGTGGGATACTGTTTCCTTGCAAACGGCACCATGACTATACTTATGGCAACAGTGTTGATTGTGCTGATGGTGATGATAAAGAAGGTGTTAAAACCTATCATGTACAAGGCAGGAAAAGATAATCAGGATTACTACAGCGGTCTGTTTAAATGGATATCTCAGACCGTGCAGGGAATCAAGGAAGTAAAGATTACCTGTAAAGAGCGTTATTTTGTTGATGAATACTGCAAGTGCGGTAGGGGATATGTAAATGCGGTACAGAAATACAGCCTGTATAACAATGTGCCGAAGCTTCTGATTGAGACGGTCTGCGTGGGAACCATGGTCGGATATATGATTGTACTTGTAGCACAGGGAGCGTCCACAGACAATATGCTTACAGTATTCGGTACACTGGCGGCAGCAGCATTTGTATTACTTCCCTGCGTAAACCGTATCAACAACCAGATTACATCTATTGCTTATTTTGAGCCCTTCTTTATGGGGGTTACAGATGATTTGCAGGATGAGATAAATGAAAAGAAGGTGGATATGTCTTTTGCGGCTGCTTCTGAGAAGATGCCTGTTAAGAAGGCCATAGAGCTGAAAGACATTACCTATGCTTATCCGGGGACTGATAAGTTGATTTTTGATAAGGCAGATTTTGTGGTACCGATTGGAAAATCTGTAGGAATTGTGGGAAGCTCAGGTGCCGGAAAGAGTACGGTGGTAGATATTCTGTTGGGGCTTTTAAAGGTTCAGGAAGGAAATATTTACGCAGACGGTGTGGATGTACAGGAAAATTACAGGGGATTCTTAAAGAATGTGGGATATATCCCACAGATGATTTTTATGCTGGATGATACTATCCGTCACAATATTGCTTTCGGCGTACCTGATGAGGAGATGGATGAAGAGAGAATCTGGGAGGTGCTTAAGGAGGCACAGCTGGATGAGTTTGTAAGGAGTCTCCCGGAAGGCTTGGAGACCGGAATCGGAGAGCGTGGAATCCGTCTGTCCGGTGGTCAGAGGCAACGTATCGGTATTGCCAGGGCGTTGTATAATGACCCTGAGGTATTGATTTTGGATGAGGCGACATCGGCCCTTGATAATGATACGGAAGCAGCTATTATGGAATCTATCAACAGATTGCAGGGCAAGAAGACATTGCTCATCATAGCCCACAGGCTGCAGACAATAGAAAAGTGCGATATAGTATATCGTGTGGATAACGGCAAGGCTTTTATTGAGAGAGGCACAATATGAAAAGTGTAGCGATTATTACGGCAAGAGGCGGGAGCAAAAGAATTCCCCGTAAAAATATCAAAGAGTTCTGCGGAAAGCCTATATTGGCATACTCCATTGAGGCTGCGATTGCTTCTGGATGTTTTGATGTGGTGATGGTATCCACAGACGATGAAGAGATTGCCGACTTGGCGAAGCAGTATGGTGCGCAGGTACCTTTTTTTCGAAGTGAGGCTACTGCCAATGACTATGCTACCACAACAGATGTGTTGTTGGAGGTTTTGGGGGAGTTTGAAAAGCGTGGTGAACATTTTGAAAAGGCCTGTTGCATTTATCCCACAGCACCGTTTCTTACGGCAGACAGGTTAACAGAGGCCATGGGATTGCTTGAGGATGCGCAGACAGAGTGCGTACTTCCGGTGGTGCGTTTTGGCTTTCCACCCCAGAGAAGTGTGGTTATGAAGGACGGTTATTTACAACCAAAATGGCCGGAATGTATGCCTGTGCGGTCACAGGATTTGGAACCCTTTTATCATGATGTGGGTCAGTTTTATTGTTTTAAAGTAGACAGCTTTTTGGAACAGCAGAATTTGATGATGAAGAAGATGGTGCCATTTGAAATGTCGGAGCTTGAGGTGCAGGACATTGATACACCTGAGGATTGGAAAATAGCGGAGATAAAGTTCCGTATGCGAAACGGAGAGGAAGCGTAAGGGGCATGGAGAGAAGGATTCAGATAAAGGACAGGATGATTGGCGAGGGATGTCCGGCATATATTATTGCGGAAATGTCCGGCAATCATGCGGGCAGTATAAAACGTGCCAAGGAGATTATCCGTGCGGCGAAGGACAGCGGCGCAGACTGTATCAAGATTCAAACCTATACACCGGATACGCTTACCATAGATTGTCACAATGAATATTTTCAGGTGCAGAATGGGACATGGGAAGGAGAAAATTTGTACAGCCTTTACGGCAAAGCCTATACGCCGTGGGAATGGCAGGCAGAGCTGAAGGAAGAGGCTGATAAGGTTGGAATAGACTTTTTGTCCACCCCTTTTGATAAGACTTCTGTAGATTTTTTGGAAGATTTGGGACTTGAGTTTTATAAGATAGCTTCCTTTGAGATGATAGATTTGCCACTTCTTGAGTATGTTGCCTCAAAAGGCAAACCCATTATCATGTCTACGGGAATGGGCTCCGTGGAGGAGATTAAGGAAGCGATAGAAGCGGTATACAGCACAGGAAACACACAGCTTGCGATTTTAAAATGCTCCAGCGTGTATCCGGCGGACCCGGCTGATATGAATTTGAGAACCATAGAAGATATGCGGGAGCGTTTCAATCTTCCGGTAGGACTCTCGGATCATTCCATGGGGTCTTTGAGTGCGGCAACGGCGGTGGCATTGGGCGCATCAATTATTGAGAAGCATTTTTGCATCAGCAGGGAGATAGAAAATCCGGATTCTACCTTTTCCATGACGCCGGAAGAGTTTAAGCAGATGGTTTCCGATATCCGTAAAGTGGAGGCGGCTCTGGGGAAGGCGTCATATGGCGTCAGCAAACAGGAAGAGAGCAGTATGGTTTTCAGACGTTCTGTCTTTGCAGTGAAGGATATCGCAGCCGGACAGAAGCTTACAGAGGATAATGTCCGTATTATCCGTCCCGGTTATGGTCTAAAGCCCAAGTACATGAAGGATGTTCTTGGAATGACTGCAGATAGGACTATTGAGCGCGGAACGCCTATTTCCTTTGATATATTGGAAAAGGGAAAGATTCTCTTTTTGTCAAATAATGAAAATACGTCTGATGTATATAAATGGTTGAAGGAACAGGGTGAAAAAGTACATCTGATACAAAATAAAGTAACCTTAGATATGATTAGGATGCTTCAGCCCTCCTTTATTATCAGTTTCAATTACAGATATCTGATAACGAAGGATATTATAGATTATATGCAGGGAAAAATCATCAATCTGCATACATCATATCTGCCTTATAACAGAGGCTCCAGCCCTAATTTCTTCAGCTTTATGGAGGATACCCCAAAGGGAGTCACCATTCATTTGATGGATGAAGGCTTGGATACGGGAGATATCCTGTGTCAGCGTGAGTTATTTTTTGATGAGACAAAGGAGAGCTTTGCTTCCTCATATGATAAGCTGACAGAAGCTATGAAAGAGCTTTTTTATGAGAACTGGCAGAAGATTAAAGCAGGAGAACTGAAACCTCAGAAACAGGAGGAGACGGGGACTTATCATCGCATGAAAGAACTGCATGTGATGCGGGAAGTGAT
This sequence comes from uncultured Lachnospiraceae bacterium, assembly GCA_945609985.1. Lineage (GTDB taxonomy): Bacteria > Bacillota > Clostridia > Lachnospirales > Lachnospiraceae > Acetatifactor. The sequence continues at coordinate 20,547 of CALYZQ010000034.1, forward strand.
TCCCTTTGACTGGGAACAGAATATTGCGGAGTATAAGGCTGCATGGAAGGAAAGAAAGGATAAAGCGAATGGTAGCACCGGCACAGGCTTTGGAAAAACTGAATAAGAAGCTGAAAACAGAGTGGAAGACAGCTTTTTTGGCAACGTTTGTGATAGGTCTACTGATACATCTGCCGATGTTGCTTTTGGATATTCCCAACCACGACGGGCTTGACAGCGTGTATTTTGACCAAAATATGATTACCTCCGGAAGATGGTTTTTAACGGTTGCGTGTGGTTTTTCCACTTATTTTACGCTGCCGTGGGTAATAGGACTGTTGGGCTTATTGTTCCTTTCGGGAACATCTGTAGTTTTGACGGAGCTTTTTGAGCTTAAAGATAAGCTGACAATCGTGTTAGTCAGTGGGCTTTTAGTGTCATTTCCGGCACTTTCTTCAACATTTGCCTATGTATTTACGCTTGATGGGTATATGCTCGCCATGTTTTTGGCGGTGCTTTCCGTGTTATTGGTAAAAAAATACCGGTATGGCTGGATTGCAGGAGCAGTGTGCCTTGCCTGCAGTATGGGAACCTATCAGGCATACCTTTCCTTTGCGGTAATACTGTGCATTTACATGATTGTACTTTTGTGGATGGAGAAGACTGCGTGGAAGGACAAGGTTAAGGCTTCGCTCAGATATTTGTATATGGGTGCGGCCGGTCTTGCTTTGTACCTGATCATACTGCATTCACTGTTATGGATACAGGGCAAAGAACTTGCATCCTATCAGGGAATAAACGATATGGGAACTATAGCAGGAAACGGATTGTTTGCAAGTATTAAGAATTGTTATGCGGATTTTGTAAGCTTTACCGGTGCGGGGAAAATCCTGTATAATAATGTTTTTTCAGGATTGGCGGTTATTATATTTGCAATCTGTCTGATTGCGGTGATTGTTCTAATCTGCGTGCGTAATAAATGGTGGAAAAGGCCCGGCTTTTATGTCGCATTGGTGCTGCTGGGACTGAGTTTGCCGATTGCAACCAATCTGATATTAATCATATCTCCTTTCGTGACATATCATCTGTTGATGCGTTATCAGTGGGTACTATACCTGATTATTGCAGTTGATTTTGTGAGCAAGTACGCACAAGAAAGGGCTGTACCATGCAAGGAGTGCATTGCATGTATGAAAAAGACCGGTGGCTGTGTGGCCGGCTGGCTTGAGTGGGCAATGACCGTGGCTGCAGTAATGCTGATATTTAATTATGCGTTGACGGATAATATTGCCTATTCCAATCTGGAAAAGAAATATGAAAAGACCTACGCGTACTGTGTCAGATTGCTTGACAGAATAGAACAGACAGAAGGTTATTATCAGGGTATTCCCATAGCTATGATAGGCGTCGTGGGAGATGAACAATATCCGGTTACGGATATCACCGGAACATTCACCGGTAATATGATAGGTATGGGTGGTGACAGCCTGTTGTATACCGGCGCCAATTATCAGGCATTTATGAAGCATTATCTGGGTGCTACCTTAAATTTCCTGGAGCCGGAAGTGATGAATGACATTTATTATTCAGAGGAATATATGGAAATGGACAGCTTTCCCGGTAAAAACTCCGTGAGAGTGGTAGACGGGATTATGTATGTGAAGACAGAGAATAAAAACAGAAATTAATTGAACTGTCGGAGGAAATAAAATGGCAAAGTTATCGATTGTACTGCCGGCTTATAATGAGGAACAGAATATTGCAAATACGGCAAAGGTTCTTTCTACGTTACTTGAGGAACAGGGAATTGACTATGAGTTGGTTTTTATCAGTGACGGTTCCAAGGATGGGACATATGAAGAGATTGTGAAGGTTGCTAAAGATAACCATCATATAAAGGGCGCGCAATTCAGCCGCAATTTCGGTAAGGAAGCAGGTATTTTTGCGGGACTTGAATTGACTACGGGAGATGCCGTAATTGTGATGGACTGCGATTTGCAGCATCCGCCGGAGGTGATTCCAAAGATGTGGAAGCTATGGCAGGATGGCGCGGAAATTGTGGAAGGCATTAAAGCCAAAAGAGGAAAGGAAAGTATTTTTTATAAGCTTTCCGCCGGCTTGTTTTACAAAATTATGAGTAAACTGATTAAAATGGATATGAATGCCTCCTCTGATTTTAAGCTTTTGGACAGAAAGGTAGTAGATGTGCTTTTGGAACTGCCGGAGCGCAATACCTTCTTTAGGGCGCTTACATTCTGGGCCGGTTTTAAGACGGTCAGCATTGAGTATGAGGTGCAGGAGAGACAGTTTGGCACCAGTAAATGGTCCTTTATGAGCCTTATGAAGTATGCGGTTGCCAATGCTACTTCCTTTAGTACGCTACCGTTGCAGATGGTTACGGTGATGGGAGTCATTTCTATTTTGTTTAGTGTGGTTCTGGCCATACAAACCATGGTGAAGTATCTGATGGGAACTGCAGTGGAAGGTTTCACCACGGTTATTTTGCTGATACTCATTATCGGAGGCTTTATAATGCTGAGCCTGGGAGTAATTGGTCATTATATTGCACGTATTTATGAGGAAGTAAAGGGAAGACCTAAATACATTATCAGCGATGTGACGGACAATGTGCAGGGAAATGTTACGGGAAGCTGGAAAGGAAAGAGGGCTGAATAAAATGATTAAGTTTAATGTGCCGCCGTATGCAGAAAAAGCGGCTGACTATATTAAGGAATGTGTCGAGAATCAAAAAATTTGCGGAGATGGAGCTTATACACGTAAATGCAATGAGTGGATCGAAGCAAAGACGGGAACGGCCAAGTGTCTGCTTACCACGTCATGTACCCATGCAACTGAGATGGCAGCACTGCTCGCAGATATTAAGGAAGGGGATGAGGTGATTATGCCTGCCTATACCTTTGTATCTACTGCAAATGCCTTTGTGCTTCGTGGTGCGATTCCTGTGTTTGTGGACATTAGGCCGGATACCATGAATATGGATGAAACATTGATAGAAGCTGCAATTACCGAAAAAACCAAAGCCATTGCCCCGGTACATTATGCGGGTGTTGCCTGCGAGATGGATACCATTATGGCGATAGCAAAGAAGCATAATCTGGTGGTAATCGAGGATGCTGCACAGGGAATTATGTCAACCTATAAGGGAAAAGCATTGGGAACCATTGGTGATTATGGCTGTTTTAGTTTTCATGAGACAAAGAATTACAGTATGGGCGAAGGTGGAGCATTACTTATCCGTGATGAGAAGAATGTAGAAGCAGCAGAGATTATCAGAGAAAAGGGTACCAACAGAAGTAAGTATTATCGGGGACAGATTGATAAATATACTTGGGTGGATTATGGTTCTTCCTATTTGCCCAGTGACATGAATGCGGCATATTTGTATGCACAGCTGGAAATTGCAGAAGAGATAAATGAGTGGCGACTTAATTGTTGGAAGCGATATTATGAGAATCTGCTTCCGCTTAAAGAGGCAGGAAAAATTGAACTGCCTATAGTGCCGCAGCACTGTGAGCATAATGCCCATATGTTTTACATTAAGGCAAAGGATATTGAGGAAAGGACTGCATTGATTGAACATTTGGCATATAATGAAATCCTGTCCGTATTTCATTATATTCCTCTTCATACATCACCGGCAGGTCAGAAGTTTGGCCGATTCCATGGAGAGGACAGATATACCACAAGGGAAAGTGAACGTCTCGCGCGTTTGCCTATGTACTATGGATTGACTATAGAGCAGGTAGATTATATTTGTGATGCGGTAAAAAGCTTTTATGCGTAAGGAGTAAGATTTTGGTAATACAGATGTTGATACTGGGTATCTTAATGTTCATAATACCTGTCATGGCAGGGGGACTCTTCTGCAAAGTGGGAAAAGGCTTTGACAGACTATTATTTATGTGGATAAGCGGTCAGATTGTTTTGTGGGCAGGATTTCAATGTATTTGTGTTCCTATGATATTGTGCCAGGAGTCGTTTGTGCATGTAAAATGGCTGTTCCTTGGATTTATGGGTATCATGGCTGCCGCGGGAGCTGTTAAGTTTTGCCTTGAAGGTAAAAAGAATGGTTATTTTGTAAGGAGACTTAAACTTGTAAAACCATATCAAAAATGGGGCAAGGTGTTGTGGGTTGTCTTTGCGATACTGCTATTGTTACAATTGATATTAACAGGTGTGTTGGCTTATGAAGAGGGTGATGATGCCTTTTATGTGGCAATTTCAACCATTACCGTGGATGCGGAAAATATGTACACTAAGCTGCCGTATACAGGGGCTGCTACCGGATTGGATGCAAGACACGGATTGGCACCGTTTCCTATTTGGATAGCTTTTTTGGCATCACTTTCAGGAGTGCACGCGGTGACGGTTGCCCATATTGCTGTTCCCATAGTATTGATACTTATGGCTTATGCCATATATTATCTGGTGGGAAGTCAATTGTTGGAAGGTCGTAAGGAGTATTTGTCGCTCTTTATGATTATACTGGAAGTAATAATATTGTTTGGCGGATATTCGGTGTATTCCGCAGAAAATTTTTTGCTGGTGAGAACTTCTCAGGGAAAAGCAGTGCTGGCTAATATAGTGATTCCTGTATTATTTCTTTTGTTTATGCTACTCTTGAACAGAATTCAGCAAAAGGAGAAAACAGGAACAACATGGTTTTTGCTTGCTTCTTCCATGATTGTGGCATGCTTATGCAGCACTCTTGGGGCGTTGTTGGTCTGTGTCCTTTTGGGAATTGTCGGACTGTGTATAGTGGTATGCTATCGGAGGTGGAAGGCTCTGTTTGCGATAGCAGCATGTTGTCTGTTTCCGGTTTGCGTGGCGGCATTATACTTTGTTTTGGATTAATGCTGCGAAGGGAGGAGCACTTTGATAGATATTTTTCAAAAATATATGGGGACAGGATTGATACTGATATGGTTTGTACTGGCGCTTGTGTATCTTTATTTGCATGAAAAAAGAAAACCTTACAGGATACTTTTGATATATGTTCCGGCGCTTGTTCTGTTGGTATTTTTTAATCCGGTTTTTCATCGGGTATTTGAAAAACTGGTGGGAGATGAAATTTATTTTAGGTTGGTATGGCTACTGCCGATCGCAGTTGTAATAGGTTATGCGATAGTTTTGATATGCAATTCCCTAAAGGGAATCAAAAAAAGTATATTTGCAGTAACGGCAGTGTTGATACTTATTATATCTGGTAAATTGGTATATAAAAATCCGCTGTTTACAAAAGCAGAGAATGTCTATCATGTTCCGCAGACTGTCGTAGAGATATGTGATGCCATAGAGGTGAAGGGGCGTGAAGTAATGGCGGCCTTTCCCGGAGAATTTTTGCTGTACGTCAGACAGTATTCGCCATTGGTTTGTATGCCTTACGGAAGAGAGGTATTTGGGTATCACGATGAACTGTACAGAGCTAT
>CALYZQ010000035.1 GCA_945609985.1 uncultured Lachnospiraceae bacterium
GCATCATAAGTGGATTCTACACTGTTATTTCCGAGGATATATTTACGCTGCCATTCCACATATTCCTACTTGCTTTTTCATATATTTCATGCTATACTATATGCATGAAAGTGGGTTTTTGTGCTTTGCGCATACATGCAATGGATTAGCATGCCACTTTAGCAAGGTCTTTTGTCACCGGATTTCAAGGAAGAAAGGAGGCGTGACAATGGGTGCAGTTCTGAATACTGTTTATAACAATTATCTATCAACTTACACACCGAAAAGCATCACCCGTTATGACACTCATAAAAAGAGTGAGCTTCGCAGTGTCTATAATTCCATTGTCAAATTGAATAAAGAGTCTCCCTGGTATCTTCCTACTACCAACAAGGATACCCAGCATTATGCTGTAGACATCAAGGAAAACGCCCGCAACCTGCGCAACACACTTGCACAGCTTGGAGGCTTGGAGGAGCACGGTCTCTTTAATAAGAAGAGCGCCTATTCCTCCGACGAAGGTGTAGCAACGGCTACTTTCATCGGTTCACAGGCTCCCGAGGGCACTTCTCCCGAATTTTCCATTGAAGTACAGTCCCTTGCTACTTCCCAGGAAAATATGGGTCTGTTCCTTGCAGAGGATACGGTTGCATTACCACCCGACACTTATTCTTTTGATGTATCCATCAACGATATAAATTACGAATTCCAGTTCTCCATAAGTGAGAATGAGTCCAACAAAGAAGTACAGGAGCGTTTGGCACGCCTTATCAACAATTCCGGAATCGGTCTTACCGCATCCGTAATGGAATCCGATGATGCCCGCACCTCTCTTCGTTTAGAATCCGAAGCAACCGGTATTTCTTACGGCAAGTCCCAAGTATTTACCGTAAGTGATGACCACACCAGTAAGACCGCCGGCACCGTAGCATATTTTGGCTTGGATTACACCAGTCGCGAGGCTTCCAATGCACATTTCCTGATTAATGGCGAGGAACGCACCGCATCCTCCAACCACTTTACAGTCGGCAAGCTATTTGAAGTAGAACTTCGTGGCACCAGCCCGGCAGACGAGCCGGTACAAATCGGTCTGAAGACAGATGTTGAGTCCCTGACCGACAATGTTGCCCAGCTGATTGGCGGCTACAACGATTTTATCAGAGCAGCTTCCGCATATCTGGATTCCCAGACCAGAAGCAGACAGTTGATCAATGAAATGAAGGGAATTGCTTCCATATATAATGACTCCATGGAGACCATGGGAATGACCATGACAGAGGACGGAACCTTAAGCATTAATTCCGGTATTCTTCGCGGTGCGGCACTGGAATCCGAAGATATCTCAGAGACCTTCCGTTACCTAAAGGATTTCTCCACCTCTCTTATCCAAAAGAGTAATCAGGTTTCGTTAAATCCTATGAACTATGTAGAAAAAACAATTGTCGCCTACAAAAATCCGGGACACAACTTTGTAAGCCCCTATGCCACCAGCGCTTACAGCGGTATGATGTTCAACGGATATTGTTAAAGGGTTACTGTGAAGTTCATCACAGCAACCCTTTTTCTTTTTCCTTATTTGGCATCAAGTTGCGCCTTCACCATATCAAGCGCCGCTTCAATCACCTTGTCCATGTCATAATATTTGTACTGTCCCAGTCTTCCGCCAAACAATACATTCTTTTCCCGACCGGCCAGCTCAAGATACCGTGCAAACAACTGATTATTTCTGTCATCATTGATGGGATAATAAGGCTCATCGCCCTTCTCCCAATTGGCAGGATACTCTCTGGTTATGACAGTTCCTTTACCCTGACCGAATTCAAAATGCTTGTGCTCGATAATTCTGGTGTAGGGAATCTCGCGCTCCGTATAATTCACTACCGCATTTCCCTGATAATTATCGCAATCCGCAACTACTTCTTCCTCAAACCGCAAGGAACGATATTGCAGTTCTCCCAGACAATAATCAAAATACTCATCAATCATACCGGTGTACAGAACCTTGTCAAAGGTATCCTGCTCTTTCTTCCCTGCATTTTCTGCCAGAAATTCCTTGTATGCAATTCCCAACCGGACAGGTATACCAGCAAGAAGCTTTTCCACAATCTGCGTATATCCTCCAATAGGAATTCCCTGATATCTGTCATTAAAATAATTATTATCGTAGGTAAAACGCACCGGAAGTCTTTTGATAATAAAGGCCGGCAGTTCTTTACAATCCCTGCCCCATTGTTTTTCGGTGTAGCCTTTGACCAGCTTCTCATACACATCCCGTCCCACAAGGGAAAGTGCCTGTTCTTCCAGATTCTTCGGTTCCTCCACCTTACAGTCAGCCTTTTGCTTTTCAATAAATTCTTTTGCTTCCGCAGGAGTCTTAATCCCCCACATTTTACTGAACGTATTCATATTGAAGGGCAGATTATACAATTCGTCCTTCCAGACGGCTACAGGTGAATTCACATAATGATTGAAGTCAGCAAATTGATTGATATACTCCCAAACCTCTTTATTGGAGGTATGAAAAATATGCGCTCCGTATTTGTGAACCTGTATTCCCTGCAGTTCTTCCGTGTATATATTGCCGGCAATATTCCCACGTTTATCAATGCATAAACACTTCCTGCCTGCTTTTGTCATTTCATGGGCAAACACAGCCCCAAACAGGCCTGTCCCAACTATCAGATAATCGTACTTCATAAGTTATTTGCTCTTTTTACCCTTCGCCTTATATTTATCAATCTGAACAAAGTCATCCATAAGTTCCAGAATCTTATCACGGCCTTCCTGATTCAGTTTCACATAGTACTGCATTACGCGGTTCTCCAAAAGCTGTGCTCCCAGAGATGCATCTCTCTCCAAGGAAGAAAAGTCTACCGGATTCAAACTTAATTTATCGCACATTCTGATTACAGTTCCGTAAGCCATTCCTTCAACACCACGCTCCAATGCTGTAACAAGTGTACTATAAGGAATTCCCATCTCCAATGCAAACTGACGCACACTACGATACTGTCTTAAAATTTCTTTCTTTAAAATCTCTGCCTTTGTCATGTTATCTCCTCCAAACTATTGATACAATAAGTGTATAGAAATAATATACGTTATTTCGTGCCCTTTTTCAAGAGCACATACAAAAATTAATACTTTTTTAATGCTTCCGGATTCATACCATATAGCTGCACCACCTCAAGAAGCGGACTTTCAAATATATCCCGAGGTGTTACGGGCCAGTTGCCGTCACTATCTAAATCATGGTCTGAACATTTATAGGCACTCCATACCAGATGAGAACAATGAGTCCCTTCTCTCTGTCCCAAAAGCCCTGCGTGCAGACTATACGGAATCCCCTTTAGTTTATCCAACGCATTTTCTGCAATCAGCATACGTTCTTCCAACGCCACTCCCTTAAGACGCAGTACCGCAAAAGAAGGATATTCCTGCCAATGAGACATGGTCATCACAGCCGAATCTGTCCCCAGAACCCGTGCCTCCAACGTCCTTTGATTTACCGCATCTACCACAAGTGCCGTGTGTCCCACCCGCCAGCCAAAAACGTGAGTACTAAAGGTTATCAGTATATCCCCTTCCTCTATCACCGGAATATATACTTTATAGTTTTCTCCATCTTTACACAGGCGTTCTTCCTTGGAAATAACCGTGTTATTTTCACATGTCACGGTCACCTTCTCAAAGAAGCATTCCTGTACGCTAATAATTTCTTCCTGCCTCCCCTCCTCCCAAAGAGTATCTATCGCAGGCTTTCCCAAACCTGTCTGTTCAAACAAAAACTTATAATCCTCCTTAGCAAGCTCCTCCTTTTCCACATAAGGCCGCAAACTCACCATAGGATAATCCGGTGTATAATGGGCCCCTCCTTCCGCACAAAGTTCCCATAAATACAAAAGCACTACCGTCACCATCACCAAAATAATAATACTGTACAAAACTTTTTTCTTCTTCATACAGTAATACATTCCCAAAATCACCCAAAATATACCAATAAAGTGCGCACCTGCTTTCGCAGGTGCGCACTAAAACCTTAACTCTTATTTTTTACTATCCATAAATTGAGGCGGTATATAGTTGGATCGATTCATATTTTTATAATAATCGTATGCCGCCTTGGAAGTCTTACGATTGGAACGGATTCCTTCCCTCTCCTTGGCAAAATACTCTTCCACAAGCTTCTTATTCCGTTTTTCCTGAGCCTGCACAGTCACACTAAGCTCTGTCACTTCCGAAACCTTTTGCTTCAGTACTTTGATCTGCTCCGCATACTTCTCTCGGTTTCCCTTAAGTTCTTCAGACAGCCTTGCGTACATGGTCTCAAATCCGGCATCCAGCCTCTGCAGTTTTTCAATGAGCTGTCCCTTTTTCTCTACAGCGGCATCAAAGTTATCCAAATCCGCCTGACCGCAGGTAAAACTTTTCTCCTGTTCTTCATTGTACATCTGAATTTCCTTAAGCACTTCTAATTTCTTATCCAGGCTCTCTGAAAGAATATTCAACTGACTTTCCATTACGCTGTCCCTTTCTCTCTGTTCAAACGCATTACTTCCTTCCAAGTGTCACGCATGGAACGCAAATGTTCCGTTACTTCCTCCAGAATTTCTTTGTCCTTCTTCATATTTGCTTCACGCAGACGCTTCTCTAAGTAAATATAAACCCGGTCAAAATCCTTTGCCACCTCGTACTTCATATCAAGGGTCTGGCGGAAATAATCCACAATCTTTTGTGCCTTCACAATGTGCACATGAGCTTTTTCAATATCCTTCTGCTCTATTCCCAAAAGTGCAATATTACAAAACTTAATCGCTCCGTCATAAAGCATCAGGGTAAGCTCTGCCGGAGAAGCTGTTAATACTTTACTGTTATTATATTGTGCATATGCGCTGGGTACTGCCATATCTTAATCCTCCGTCTCTATCAGCCGCCAAGCAGACTTGTTACCGCACTGGCATTACTCTGAAGCTTTGCCATAGCCGTTTCCATTGCAGCAAACTTGGAATACCAGTTATCCTCATAATCATTGAGTTTGTCCTCCAGCTCTGCAATCTTACTGTTATAATCATTGTACTCTTCCTTCATTCTCTTATCATCATACAGAGTATAGGAAGAGCTGTATTCCGTGCCACGCATCAAATCGCTTAATTTAGAATACAGATTTCGTGACAATCCTGTAAAGAAAGATACTACTGACTTAGGGTCACTTGCAATCATACTCTTAAGCTTGTCTGCATTACCTGATGTCGCTGCATCATCCGGATCACCATCAATATGGTATGCGCCCTTTTCATTTTCTCCTGCAATGAAATAGCTGAGTGTCTCGATACCAAAATCGGAAAGGTACATTGTCTTGCCATTTACATTCACACCGGACATCATAATTTCCTTCATGGCACTTGATACGGTACCAAGCGTGGAATCTTTGCGCAAAATAGCATCCTTAATTTTCTTTTCCCACTCTTCCACTGCGGATTCGGACATTTCCTCTTTCTCTTCATCCGTCAACGGTTCGAAGTCCTTAGCCACCTTTGCATTGTAAAGCTTGTCCATCTGATTGATAATGGTATTGTACTCTTTAATAAAGTTCTTTACCATATCATAGATACCTGCAGTGTCATCCTCCGTCGTAAGCGTAACCACTTCGTTTTCACCGGTAGTTGCATTTACCGTCATGGTAAGGCCGTTAATCTCAAAGGTATTGCTGTTGGATTCAAATCTTACACCATTCAGACTGATCACAGCATCGTCACCCTCGATTTTGTTTTCCACAGTGCCTTTCAGAGCGCCAGTATCATACAAATTCTTAATCTCTGCCGCTGATGCTATTTCTTTTTCCACCTGGGCGGTAATCGCATCCTTTTGTTCCTGTGTCAGTTCATATACCACATTACCTTCATCATCGGTTCCCGCTTCCGCAAGCTTATTTGTTACGATATCATCCAATTCCGTGGTAATCTCTTCATAATCCTCAACCCAGCTCTTCAGTTCCTTGTATGCCGCCTTTTCGGTAGCATTGGTAGAACTCTTCATGCTGTTGATTTTGTCCTTTACCTTCTTTAAATCCTCATCGTTTAAAGGCTTTGAGGTATCAACACCTTCAAAGAGCGCATTGTAAGCATCCAGCTGCTTTAACTTTGACTGCTGCTCCGTCGCAAGCTCCTCTTTTCTCTCAATCAGGTCGTCCTTCGCAGATGCCAATCTCTCTGCGATAACCATATCCGTATTGGCAGGATCTGCGAGGCGCTCTAAATAAGCCTTTTCCTTATCCCCGTAGCTGCTGATTCCCAATGCCTGCAATGCCTTACAGCCGTTCACATCACCACCCATAAGCGTAAAATTCTGGTCTTTTCCGGTGGTCTTGGAACTGATAAACAGTCTCTGGTTCTTTTCATCAAAGGATGCATTTAATCCTGCATTCTTAAGTTCTTTCACAAAGCTGTTGATGGTTGTATCCTTGTCAATGGTTATGGTCTTGGTCTCGCCGTTTACAGTCACATTGATGCTGCCGGACTCAGCGTCTTCGCCGAATTCAAGACCGCTTGCGGCCAAAACATCCATCACCTTGGCACTACCCTTATACTCATCACCTGCATTCTTCAGTTCTCCACCGGTCATATATGCAGACTTTGCCAGTCTTTCAATCTGCAGATTCTGCACACTGTTCATTGCTCCCTCACCGGTAATCACTGAAACCATATTGGGATTGGACACCTTAGTGGTTTTCTTCATATAGGAAGACTCAAAACGCATATTTCCGAGCGCACCATTATATAGCTTTAACACCTGGGAGTTTAAATCCTTCCATGCTTCCTGCTTCCACTGATGCTTTGTCTGAGCTTTCTTGGTATCATCCACCTTGGTACGTTTTACCATTACCAATTCCTGGATAATACTTTCCGTATCCATTCCGGACATCAATCCGGTTAATCTCATTGCCATACTATTCCTCCATTCCGAAGTCGTTCCGCATTATACGAAACCTAGCGTTTTTCATCCACCATGATTCCTGCCAATTCCCAGACCTTAGCAATCATGTCCAAGGTCTTCTCAGGTGGAAGCTCCTTGATTACTTCCTTTGTGGTACGATCCACTATCTTAATGGTTACGCGGTTAGTATCTTCATGAATACCAAATACAGCCTCGGAATGTGCCATATTCTTATTCAGCTTCTCTACTGCTTTACGAATCTGCTCGTTACCGGCCTCACTCTGTTCCTTCTGGTTGCCGGCTTCACCCTTTTCCTTAGCATTCTCAACAACACTTACAGCCTTGTCGTAGCTGTCTACCGCCTGTGCTGCCAAAGATGCCGGTGCTTCCGGTTTTTCTGCTGCCGTAGGCTTGGGTACTGCTACGCTTTGTGCCTGTACACTCATAACTCCTGTTAATGCTTCTATTGCCATTTTGCCACCTCCATGTGAATCTGTTGCGCCCTTTTGCGCATAATAATATAAGCTTCTATCTTTTTTATCGGAACATTATTTCCAAAAATTAATAGGGAAGCACAAAAAATGTGCCTCCCTGCATAATTATTATCCCAATAAATTTTGCAATGCTTCAATTCCGTCTGCATCCACAGCTTCCTTATTGGCCTGCTGAATCTGCAGATAAACCTCCTTGCGGTATACCGGCACTTCCTTCGGAGCAGAAATGCCGATTTTAACCTGGTCACCCTTCACTTCCAACACAGTAATTTCAATGTTATTGTTGATAATGATGGCTTCATTCTTTTTACGTGATAACGCCAGCATTCTACTCACCTGCCTTTCTGCTCTGCAGGATATCATAAATAGGGAACTTTACAGGGTAAAGACTACCGTCTACAATAATCTGGCAAGCCTTGTGTTCGTCCACATTGATTACAATGGGGCCCTGCAAATTCACACTCATTTTGGTCAAATCGGAAGGAATGGTCGCTGTTACCAAAACCAATATATTGTCCTGATTCAATTCTCCTACACTTGCAAGCAGCTCATCATCTACCTCCGGGTCATAATCCGGCTTTACAATAAGCGGATCCATAACCGGCATTGCAAATCCGGGTTCATCAATGGACTGCAGGAAACGGATACCTGCATCCTTTCCCTTCTCTTCGTTGTGCAAAAGTGCAAAACGTTTCATCTCAGGAAAACCGATAATGCCTTTTTCAAAGGTGATAATCTTTTCATCTGCAATTTCAATTTCTCCAAAAATTCTAGTATTAATGTTCATAGCTCTCCTATCCGCGCCTCATGCGCTTAAATAAAGTTGAGTAAGGTGGTCTGCATTACCTTACCGGTTGCCATAAGTGCCGCCTCATATGTAAGCTCAGCACTGCTTAACTGAATTGCAATCTCTGTAATATCAACATCCTCATTCTCGCTCTTAAGCGTCTCAAAGGTTGTCTTCTGGTTCTGCATACGATTCTTTATAAGGGACAGTTTACTGCTCCTGGTACCGCATTCCGTAATACTCAAGTTGGTATCATCCAGATGTCCCTGGAACACCGTAATTCCTCTCTCAAACAGCTTTTGGCATTTATCCTTCGCCAAAGTAAGTGCTTTGTCCGTTGCATCCAGCTGTGTCTGCAGCACTGCTGCATCCGTACCTTCCGCCTCCTTCAAAAGCTTTTCAAGATTTGCCTTAACTCCTTCCAAATCCAACACATTCTGCATGGAGTTTATCAAATCATCCACTGTTCTGCCGATACCATGTTTAAAGCATTGGTCTGCAGTAGAATTTACCTGTATTGTTTGGTTAAAGCCAACGTCATATTCAATAACCTGCTTCTCCTCATCTCCTTCGGTATAGCCTTCATTATACACAATGCCGTCCGCTTCGCATTTAAAGTAATGCTCCGGTCTCAAATCGCCCTTGTTCCACTTTTCCTTCTGATAGGTTACTCTTATTTCAGACTCATCCGCTACCGTCGTCACATCGTCCTTTGTTGCCATAAGTGCATCGTAACGATTCTTACCAAGGAGTAATTCTCCTGTCTCCGGCACATAAATCAAAGCATCATCATTATTTGCCGCCTCGGTATAAGTTCCCTCATAAGAATGCATTTCCACAATATCATCCGACCAGGTTACCCATTCATATCCGGAACCGTCAGCCTTCTTTTGTTGAAAACTGATGGAAGGCTTAGCGCCCTCGCTGCATTCATCATAGGATAAGCGGATTCTGTAGGCATCCACTGCGGAAATCTTTTCCTCATTCACATCCGCCATGTCCGCAGAATTGAAATTGTTGGAATTCAGATCCAAAAGCTTATCCGTATTTACCTTGGTAACAGAATCAATCACCGTATTATCTATCTGCTCCGTAATTGTATATGACTTGGTTTCTTCTTGCGTAAAGCTTAGGGAAGTATCCGTACGGTATCCGGTAAACACATATCTTCCCGCATAGTCTGCATCTCCGGTGGTATACACCGCATCCCCAAGAGCCTTCAACTGCTCCAAAATAATCTCCCTGTCAGTGGTCTTTAAATCACCGTTAGAACCCTTCGTGCACTGACCAATCATGTTGGTCACTATCTGGCTCAAATTCTTCAGGGCATCTTCCGTCACACTCAGCCAGCTTTCCGCATCCGGAATGTTCTTGCTGTAGTACTGGGTAATCTCCGTCACACTGCTTCTTAAACGAAGTGCCCTGATTGCCACAACCGGATCATCCGAAGGACGGTTTACCTTTTTCTGGGTGGACATCTGCGTACTCAGCGTATCCTGATACACCTTGTTGGTATTAATATTTGCAAGGTTGTTTTTCTGCATGATTTTATTGGTAATTCTCACAGGTCATCCCACCTTTCTTACACGCCGGTCTCCAATATCAGCCTGTCGTATATTTCAGTTAATGTCTGTATCATTTTGGAAGCCAGATTGTAACCGTTCTGGTACTTCACAAGATTTACTGCTTCTTCGTCTTCATCTACGCCGGATATGGAAATCCTCTGCATATCTATGGTTCCCGCCACATCACTAAAGCTTTTGTGGAAGGTATTTGCCCTCTGAGCGTTCAGTGCAATGTCGGAAAGAACGCACTGTAAAAATTCTGATGAGGAACAGCCTCTGAAGCTCATTTTATTCTTATCATTCGCCATATCCTTCAAGGCTACAAGTAAATCGTTCTGCTCAACTCCATCGCCCTGACTGAACTTATTGGCAAGCGTATCGGGATTCAACTCCATCGCCGCTAAAATCGCCACATTCTTGGCGGTCATGCGATAGTAACTGTCGTCCGCAGTCGCCACCTTCATGGCTGCATCCTTCTTTGCTCTTGCAAGCGCATCCTCTTCAGACAAGCTTGCATCAGCTGCCATATACTCCTGCTTTAACTCATCCACCCGTTCAAGATATACCTCATAGGTAAAGGTATCAAAGCGATCCTCTGCCGGGAAATCATACTGTTCATCTTCCGTGGTCAGGTTAGCCGTAAACATCATGCTTCCCGGATTGTTGTTGGAATCATAGCCGGACATCAGAATATCATTAAACTTCTGGGAAAAGGTTCGCAGCCACTCATTCATCTGGTTCATGTAATAAGGAATTCCCTGATATGCCAGGCTGTCACCGATTTCTGCCACCTTATTCACTCTGTCATTGGTCAGTCTGAGCGGATTCTTTTCTTTATCCGACAAAATAAAGGTATAGCTGTAAACCGCCTCACCGTTGTCATCAAAGCTGCAGGTATATTCCCAGGAATCATAATAAAACTGCTGATTTCCCAAATTGATAATGCCGCCCTGGTCAGAAAGATTACACTTATTCAAATCCACCAGATAGTGCTTATCCACCTGTATGGTAACCGTATCCTGTGTATCCTGATTGGTAGTACCAATGCCTGTTACCAGTCCCGTAAAGTTCTCACCGTTATTACCGTCTCTCATCTGTATAAGTCCCCGCAGGGCACCGCCCATTGCCGCATTATACAGATTAAACTTTTGTCCATCCTCCCAATAAATTTCGTAGAGACCATCTATATCTGTCTGATTAATCTTCTCATAATTGGTTCTTGCTACACATTCCAAGCCTCTGTATTCGCTGGCATCTACCAGAACCTGTCCACCGGCAATCTTTACCATGAAACGGTTACCGCCGGTCTCTCGCTCAGGGTTATTGCTGTCCGTAATGGGAGTCTCGATAGTCTCGATATCCACAATCTCAGACAGCTGGTCCAACAAAAGCGCGCGTCTGTCACGCAACTCATTGGCATTGGTGCCCGACAACTCTATTGTATTAATCTGTTTATTCAGGGTAGCAATTTCTCCTGCCAGGGAATTAATCTCATCAACCTTTAATTTAATCTCCAGGTTGACATCCTTCTGCAATGTTTCCAGATTTCCCGCAAGACCGTTAAAGTACTCTGTCAACGCTCCTGCATATCCCACAAACTGGGATTTGGCTGTTGCACTGTCGGGAGTCTTTAACAGTTCTTCCATGCCGGTAATCATAAACTGATCAAATACTGTTTTGAAACCTGCATTCTTACCGTTATCATCAAAGTAAGCTTCTATCTGCTGCATATAATACTGCTTCATGGAGTACTCGCCGACTTTTTGATTATTGTCCCAGTACTTCCCGTCATAAAACTCATCCCTGATACGCTCTATCGCAAGTGTCTCTACACCGGCGCCTGCACAGCCATAGGTCTGAAAAACCTGAAGCGCATTGCTGGCCTGCTGCTTTACCTGCTGTCTGCTGTAGCCTTCCGTCTGCACATTTGCAATATTATTTGAAGTGGTATTTAAGGCAGCATTGCTGGCTAAAAGCCCTGTATATGCAATATTCAGTCCAAAAAATTGTGATGGCATATCTGCTACCTCCTTTTCTTATGTTACATTCCTAAAGTATTGATAATATGTTCTATCATTTCACTGATTACATTGATATATCTGCTGGAAGCATTATATACATTCTGGAACTTAATCATATTGGAAAGCTCCTCATCACTGGAAACTCCCGTTATCTGCTCCCTCGCACTGTATGTGGACTCTACCGTATTCACCTGATTGGTGTATATACTGCGGAACACGTATCCTGAATTGGCAATCTGTGATACCAAATCATCATAATAATCCACGAAACAGGTCTTCTTCTTTACATTGGGATTTAAAGTGTATGCTTCCTCGGTAAATGCCGCCTTAAGCGCCTCTACAGTCTCGTTATCCTCTGAGCCGTCCGGCTTGCGGAAGCCCAGATTTGCCGGTCTCTGCATCAGTCCCGGGTCAACCTGTAAATTTTCAATGGTATACAAGCTATCACGTTTATTAAAATTCTCTTCGTTATATACCCAATATTCTCCCACATTGCCATCCGCATCGGTGGCAGTTACCTTTCTGTAACCGTCCGTGGTAATCTTTGCAAACAACTGGATGGGGCTTCCGTTTTCATTGCGCAGGTAGCCGCCTTCCTCATTCTTACAGTATTGTACATTTTCCAGTATCGTACCATCTGCCAAGGTCAGATTCCCTTTTTGTACTCCGGCCGCATTTGCCAGAATACCATTTATCTTACTTGTAACATTATGAATCATCTGATCAAACTCAGCCTGTATATTCATAATAACGGATTGGGATACGGAGTCGTAATCCTCTGCTATATCCGTATAATCCGCCCTATGGTCGCCTCTGGCCAGAAGCATTGCCTTAAGTCCGCCTACATCCGTCCCCAAATCAGAGGATATTTCCACAGCCAAATCAAAGACTTCCGCTCCGTCAATATTGTAATACTTGCTACCATCATCCCTGATGATATAGGATGCATTCTGCGGCCAGTACGGTGTATAAAAACCGTTGGTCTCATCAACCTGTAAACCGATTTCATAGCAGGTGCTTCCCTTCACAAAATCAACACCTTCAATCTGTACTGCCACATTTCCATACATATCCTCCGACCAGCTCATATTGGTCAATTCCGCCAGCTCATCCAGTATGCGGTTTCTCTCATCGCGAAGGTCATTTGCATGTTCAATGCGTCCGCTTTCAATAGCTCTTATTTTATCATTAAGATTTAAAATCGCATTTCCGTATTCATTAATTTTCTCTACCTGCTGCTTAATCTGTGCATTCAGGTTGTCCTGATAAGAGGATAAACCATAGTAAACAGCACTGGCACGCTCTACAAACTCATTAGCTTTCTGCACCAAGAGCCCCTGTGTCACAGAACTTGCAGGGTCCTTAGTAAGTTCCTGCACAGCCGTCCAAAAATCTATCAATGTGGTCTGAAAAGCCTCACCGTTAAGCTCTCCCAATTGGCTTTCCACTTCTTCCATAACTTCTGTGGACACCTCATAAAACATACTGCGTCCGGACTCTTTGCGGTATGTCTTATCAAGGAAAAAATCTCTCACTTGTTTTGCTCTGGAATAAATAACACCCAGACCCGTCTGCTCGTAGGATACGGCAGCATTGGTTTTTGATATGGTAACGTAGTATTTATCCGACTGCTGTACCTGCTGTCTGGTATAGCCCTTGGTGTCTACGTTAGAAAGATTATGCGCTGTGGTGTTCAGCGCATTCTGACTTGTCTGTAATCCGGATGTACCTATATATAAACTACCCATAAGCGGCATAATATTCACCTCAACATTCCAACAAGAATCCTGCAAACTCTATTGTTTTGCATCAAAGCCTCTGCTGACAACGCCCATGGTATCACCTGCGTTTATGGCACCTCTGTTATAGTTTGCCGTCGCCGGTGCTGATTTCGTCGCCTGTAACAGCGTCATCTCAAATTCCACCATTTCAAGCGCATTGTTAAGAAGCTCCCTGTTCTGCTCATTGGCTCTTTTTAAGCCCTGTACAACTGCCTGCAATCTGTCATGTGCTTCTGCCAGTGCCTGCTGTTCCTTAGGTCTTGATTCCAGCATGGCAATCAGATTGGCAAGCTTCAGTGTTTCAACATCCTTGTTCAACACGTTGGCAATATCTGCAGTAATCGTAATCCTCTGTTTTTCCAGATTATTGATTCTGCTTACCAGCTCCTGTTCCTCATCCGTGATTTTTTGTAGATTTTCTAAGTTGCCGCTCACAATAATCGGCGTTTTCCTTTGAGATAATCCGAGTAGCACCTCATATTCACTGCTTTCCTTATCCAGTACTTCTATCAGGTTTTCCATTAAACTAGCCACTCAGATTACCTCATTTCCTCATATTTCTGTAAAAGTTTCTCTGCAAAGCTTCCGTTGTCCACCGCATAGGTGCCATCCTGAATCCTTGCCTTGATGGGAGCCGTCAACTCTTCTCGAATATCCGGGCTTCCTGCAACTGCTGCCTTAGCTGTCTGAATATCCTTGCCAAAGCTGCTAATCTGTACCTTGTCAGTCTGCGCTACACTGCCGGTCTTCTGGCTGCTCTTAACCTTTGAAGACTGATAGAGCTGCTGTACCTGTGTATAAGCTTGTATACGCATTGGGACTCCTCCTTTCGCTATGTTCTATAATGTTTATCGGCGACTTAGGAGAATACTTTAGTCCCATTTTGAACTTATTTTTGCTTCTTAAGTATAATTACGTTTACGGAGAGCGCCGGTGCCGTATAAATAAACTCTTTTGATGCCCCGGTCATCTCTTTGACAATATCATGTACTTTTTCAGGTTCATCCAGTGTATTTTCATCCTCAGCATTACCGGTCATAAGCTCTACCCTGTACTCGGGACACACATTGCAATCCAGGGAAATCGTCACATCATCCTCTGCTTCTGCAAAATTAACCACTTTCACAATTACCTCTTCCTCCGTATCCGTAACCACAGAGCACATGGAAGGATAATTGGGAAGCTCTACAACCTCAATCAACTCATCATTCAGATAAAGACTTACCTGCTTGCGGGTGAGTACATAATGAATCTTATTATACTCTCCCATCTTAAGCTGTACATCCTTTGCCTCTGACATGGGCTGAGGATTTAGTCCTCCACGCACAACCGTAGCCTTACCATCCGAAAGCATCCAACGGATAGGTTCCAGATTAAACAGCATCCATGGATCACGGGGGTTAGGGTTCATTCTGTCATAGAAGCTGAATGGCTTGGGAGCACACAACATGCCCACACCGATTTCTTTTCCTTCCTCTGCCAGTATTTCTATGGTAAATTCACCTTCCCTGCTGTCAACCTCTTCCCCAAGGGCAACTGCTGCATAAACCTTAAAGGGCGGCTTACGCTTTGACATCTCATTATCAGGGTCTTCTACCAGTCTACAAATATTTCCTTCCTTCTCAATCTTTCCGAAAATATTGACCTTAGGTTCCACTGCCTTACCGTTATAAACCGCACCCCGGTAACTGATACCGAAATCACCGGTAATCATGGGAAGTCCGTGCAATTCACGGTAAATTTTCTGCGCTTCCTCCGTGGATTTTACTACCCACTTGCCTCTGTTATTTCCAAAAAGTTTAAAGCAATAGTAGCTGGGAATGGCATAGCTTCTGTAATTGTCATAAATCAACAGATTGGGATACCATGAGTAAAAGTTTACATGCTCAAATAAAGGCGCATAGGAGCAAAGCTTTACTACATCCTGATTGCGTTCAAAGCCCACCATAAACATAGCCTCTGAAATCGCAGCCCGAAGCTGACCCTCATAGGTCTGGTTCACCGCGAACTCGCCTACAAAGATATCCGGCTTGCTTCTGTCATAGTTATCATACAAGCCTATATTTTCCGCATAAAACTCAGGCATATTATAGTAATGGTCATCCACAATATCCGTCTTCATATTCTCCCCATGGTCATTGGATATAATAATAAGCTCCGGATATTTTGCAAGTACCGCTTCTCTGATTTTATGGAAGCGTGCCTCATACTCAGACCCATTGTTCTCATTACCGATTTCCAGGTACTTTAATGTAAAGGGAGCTTCATGTCCCATCCTTGCGCGCAGGCTACCCCACTGGGAATCCGCAGGACCCACCGCATACTCAATGGCATTTAAGGTGTCCTGAATTACCTCTGCCATTTCCTGCTCATTAAAATAATAAGGGCCTCTCCCCTGACAGGTCATACCGCAGTTGCATACATACAGAGCAGACAAATTCAAATCTTCACAAAGCTGCAAATATTCATGGAAGCCAAGTCCGTTGGTGGTACGATAATGCCAAAGCAGCCAATGACTGGGTCTCTCCCATACAGGACCTACCGTATTCTTAAACAACATAGCAGTCTCAATAGTAAAGCCTTCTACAATACAGCCTCCCGGAAAACGCAAGAACGCAGGCTTCATAGCCTGTAATTTTTCCACCAGATCCTTACGCAGTCCATGTCCCATAAAGGTATCCGCCGGCATTAAAGACATAAAGCCAAAACGTACACAGCCTCCATCCTCACAACAAATTACAAATTCTCCGTCACCGGTAGTTCCTGATGCAGTAAATGTAACATCATAGCGGTTCCATCCGTCACCTTTTACTTCTACAGAAGCCGTTGCAAACACTTTTCCTGCTTCTCTTACCATAACTGTAAGTGCAACCGGTTCATCACTCTGTGCAAACATATAAAAGTGATACTCTCTGTTCTTCTCCTGCGGCACACCTGCATAACCAATATTCCTGACAGAACCGCCCGGCGCAAAATCCACCTTCATGGACACACGTCGCTTATCATTCAACGTTACATTTTCATCCAGTTCCATGGTTGCATTTTCCGCATACCATGCCGGTATGGGTGTTGGCACAATATTTCCTCTCTTCACCCAATCATTCATACCCTCACCGTTGTTAAACTCATCTATCCAGTCGGTAGGTGACACAAAGGTTTTTCCGTCATCATTGGTCGTACATCTCTCCGGCATTAAGGAATCCTCAAAGGAACGATTCCTGAGCATTTCCGGATACAATCCTCCGTCTCCGGCATGACTGATATCCTCAAAAAATACACCATATAAATCCTCTGCCACCGGAAATCTCTTTTCATTGGTTTTAATACTAATTCTGCTCATGTTGCCCTCCATATACATTATTAATACAAAAAGGCTTCACAGCAGAAGCCTTTTTGTGATTAGACTGACATAATCTTTTCCACGTAATTGAATATCTGCATATCATCATCCAGCATACGACAGCCCACAATGTAGGTACCGTCATTATCGGTAATTCTAATAATATTGCCTTCTTTTTCTCTGATACCCGCTACCTCAAAATCTTCAATTTCTATGCGGATGAGATTTCCTCTCTGATCCTTGATGGCATCCTCTCTGGTCTCAATTGCGAAACCGTTGGCGCTGATATTTACCATACGCCCTTCAAACACCTTTTCAGAATCACCAAGCACAATCTTGCAAGGATTATGCAGTGGCATACGCTTATATTTTCTACGATTGACAACGCTCGGATTACCATCCACCCTGATAGCAAATCCTCCGTTTTTATTTGTAGAAATTCTCACCTGTGTCCATGTATACACGCCATTATCTACAATCGCTTTCACTTTGTAGGCTTCCGCTTTATCCAGAGTAAGCACATCCTTGCCGTTAAGCAGTTCTTCGGTCACAATTGCGCCATCCTTTGCAATCTCCGTAATGATTCCTTTATATTCCTCTGCATCATTATCCGCTTTCAGCACGCTTACATACATTCCCGGTCTTAAGTCATCTTTACCCATAAAGCCGCCTGCGCCCAATTCTTCAACCAATCTTCCGACTACTCTCTCAATGCCAAGGACATTGCTGGAAGTCTCTTCATATTTACTTCTCATGACCTTCGTAGCTTCGCCGACTGTAGAGATATTGGACGTCATCAATTCTACAACATCGCCAACCTGCTGCATATTATCAACAAGGTTTTTATTGGAGCCTTCTACTTCACGGATAGCACCGTCAATAACCTGAATATTATCACCAAGCTTTACAGAATCCTCCGTAATATGGTTTACACTTTCATCTACCACCCTGACATTCTCAATGGTGTTGTCAATCAGTTCAAGCGTCTTAGTGATGGATTCTGTCATCCGTTCACTGGTAACCTCCAAATGTGCCAATGCATCCATAATTCCGTCAGAGGATACTTTTGTGCCTTCACTGAGCTTTCTGATTTCATCCGCAACCACTGCAAAGCCCTTTCCGGCCTCACCGGCTCTTGCCGCCTCAATGGAAGCATTTAGTGCCAACAGGTTCGTCTGGCTGGAAATGGATACGATGGTTCCGGTTTCTTCCTTCATTGTTTCAAACTTATCAGCAAATTCTTTTAAGATTTCTTCAACCTGCGCAGAAAGCTCTGCCATCTCACCTGTATATTCAACCACTGCACTCAGCTGATTGGAGCTTGCCTTAGCATTCTTAACCGAGGTCTCCATCAATGCTACCATCTCTTTAATCAGTCCGGCTACATTTTCTACCTGCTCACTAATCTTGTCCGTCATCTGCATGGAGGAATCTGTCTTTTGTCTGAGCACCACATTATTGGTATTCAGCTCCTCCATATTACCAACCACATCATTCGCACTGTCTCTGTTCTCATCTGACAGTTCACGCACCACGTTCACACCATCCACAACAGCATTGCTTGCCGTCTTAACCTGCTCTATGGTTAAGATGACCTTATCCAGATTGGCCTGCATGGAATTGAATAATGCACCGTCGGATTTATTCAGGTGAGTAATGGATAACACCAAACTTAAATATACAAGAATAACACATCCGAATTGAATTTCATAATCCGTAATATCCTTTGCAGTGATTCCTATTCTCATAGAAGCACTTACAATTTCTCCAATCAGTAACAGGATATTCAAAATACCGCATCTGATAATCAGCCCCCTGTCTTTATATAAAAGAAGTATACTTATTACAGGGAAAATATAGGCAAATGATACCGTCGTGTTAGTGGTTAGCACTGCAAACGCATAGGTAAGTCCATATCCGATAGCTATGGTTTCTTTACAAATTGAGGTATCCCAGCCCTTAATTTTTACCGCAATAAGGCTTATTGCAATGGGAATCCAGCATATTGCTATAAATACTAAAACATATGTAAGCCCTCTTCCTCCCTTTGCATATTCAATACCGTATGCCACCGTCAAAATAGCTGCAATCAGTATCCACACCAATAAAGCTTTTCTATTGGCGCTCTTCTTAAAATAACTTTCATTATACTCCATATAAGCTCCCGCCTTTCTTTGGTATATATCGCAACCTTGTCATATAATTATAACACATCATAACTATTTTGCATATAATTGCTTGAAATTTTCTTATATTTTGTTTATTTTGCACATAAAATCAGCGCAACCTTGCATTCCGTCACATTATCGGACGCACAGTTGCGCTTTCTTTCATTTCATTATCTGACTCTGAATATGGTTCTGTTTACCGTACCGGCAAGCAGATCCGGTATTGCATATTTAGGGCTTCCGATGATTACGGTAGTACCGTTCTTGATGGGCTCCTGAATATACTGTAGCTTCGCAAGCATACCGTTAGCTCCCTTTCGGCTGGCACCGTCACACACTTCAAACAAGGCATTCATATTCTGAAGAACCTCATCCACATCCTTTCCCTCTACTTCTTTTATCAGAGAAGAAGGATCATGAGCATCCCTCAATACACCCTCTGAAGAAGTCAGAATCAATAAATATCTGGATTTCAACAGCACAGATAATCTGGATGCAGTCTCATCATTATCAATACACTCCGCTACAGATTCCTGATTCTTGCGAACTTCATTGAGCTCCATCTTCAGAATCTCATCATTGCTGACAGAGTCATTGTAATTAATAATGGGAATCGCCTTCTGTTTCATAGACTCCAAGAGAAGGCTTTTCACATATTCACTCTTTTCCTTATCATTGAAATGACTGTGCTCCACCAAAATCTGTCTTACGGAATACTCAGGCTTAATAAACTTTCTGTAGTTTTCCATCAGAATACATTGTCCCTGAGACGCATATAAGGATTTCGCAATATCATTTTCAGGCTCAATCAACTTATCATTTCTTTTGAGATAATCTATTTTACCGATTTCCACCGCACCTGAGCTTACCCATACATATCCGGGCTTCAAATGCTTACCAATTCTGCTGAAGGTATTATAATCCAGCTCATCTCTCTCCCGGTTAATAAGTGCCATGGAACCGATTTTACCAACTAATTCACTATCAAAATTCATGCTGCTACCATGCCTTCCTGTGCATATTTATCTGCATATCGCAAACCTGCCCGCAATAAATTGCCTACGGGCAGGCACAAGTCACATTATATAAGAGTACCTCTGAGAATTCAAGCTTTTTCTTCCTGCTTTGCCGACACCGCCTCACTAATATCCGATTGCCTGCAATACTTCGTCAATGAAGCTTGCGTTTCTCACGGAAAAATCAGGTGTCACCACAGGGGCTGCTCCTTCCAGAATCATACGGTTCATATGCTCCACTTCCAGAGTGTAATTCTGCCTTGCAGAAACATTCCTCGTCTGCTTTTTACCGCCTGTCATCACAGTATAGGAAAGCTCTCCCGCCTGGTTAAACTCCACATCAGACTTAATGTACCCCTTGGTTCCATGGACATATAATCTGTCAAATCTGCCGTTTGAACCCTCCTCAAACACCATGCCTACATTGAAGGACGCCCTCACTCCGTTATCGAATTTCACAATGCCGGAGGTACATAAATCAATACCATTATCATCCATCTCAGCATTTGCTTTTACATATTCAGTTTCACCGTCGGTAAGCGATAAAATCATAGAACTGCAATAGCAGCCAAGGTCATACATGGCACCGCCGCCAAGCTCCTTAACCAAACGGATATTATCAGGCTTACATTTTTGTCCCACAAATGCAGCTTCGATATAATCAACCTTTCCGATACTGCCGCTTTGTATTTCCTCCTTAAGAGCCTTTACATACGGACTGTGCAGATACGCAAATGCTTCCGTCAGTATCACGCCATTTTCCTCTGCCGTAGCATACATTTCTTCTGCCTGCGCTGCACTGAGTGCAAGAGGTTTTTCACAAAGGACATGCTTTCCTGCCTTTAGAGCTTTCATGACCCACTCATAATGCAAACCGTTTGGAAGCGGGATATACACCGCCTGCACATCAGGGTCTGCCAGAAGCTCTTCATAGCCGACATATGCCTTTTTGAAACCAAATCTCTTTTGAAATTCCTGTACCTTTCCGGCATCCCTTCCGGCGATTGCATATACTTCGCAATCCTTCGCCTTAAGCATACCCGGAACCGTACAGCCTGCAGCTATTCCCGCAGTTCCCAAAACGCCCCACTTTACACTCATACATTTGCCCTCTTTTTCTTAAGAATTCCGGCAACCACATAACATATGATTGCAACAACGATATAAACACCGCCGACAATGGCAATTCCCAAACCAATACTTCCCATATTACTGTCAATGAAATCAACAATCACTTCTCCGGCCATATCGTTTGTAGCAATACCAAGCATTCCTATCACCACATTGCTGAGCGTGAAGATTAAAATTCCCACTACCGCTACCAATACACCGGATATTGTAGCTGCAATACCTGTATTTCTAAATCCTCTGTTCATAAATTTCATGTATGTAAGAATCTCCAATCCAATCAATACCACACATGCAATGCTGAGAATCAAAAGCAGCTTGTTAAACAGCGCCATCACATTGTCAATAGTATTTAAGATACCTGAAATATCATATTCCCTGGAAATAGTGCGAATCTCCTCATTCACCATGGTGTTAATCTCCACGATATACTCATCCACAGCCTCTTCCATGGCAGGCATCACCACCTCGTCCATGGTGGTCTTTGCCTGTTCCTTAACCTCTTCCAAATCAATCTGATCCACACTTACAGAGGTTTGGCCGTAGGTCTCTTCCACATACTCCATTACCATACCGGTAATATCCACACCATACTGCGCCTGCAAATCCTGCAGTGCCTTATTCTTGGCAAGCGTATCAGCATTCAGTTCTCCGCCCTCTGCTTCAATTTCACCAATCACATCATCAATCACACCTTCGGATACATTTTTAATTTCATCCATGCATGTATCCTTCATATGAGACAAATCTATATCTTCATCATTTTTGATTGCTTCCGTCACGTCCTTGGTTACATTCACCAATGCATCCTCAGAGAATACTGATGCTGCCACATCACCAAGCATGCTGCTGTCCGTCATCACTTCCACTTCAGACACCACCACCTCTGTGAAGGTCTCAAACAGATTTGCATTCTTAAGCACATCCACCATATCGTTTCCCTTTAAGATAGTGGCTTTAAGTCCTATCAACAAACCATCCGCCAATAAAGTAAGTGTCAGCAAAAGCGTTAGCAAAAAGCCTAAAAAACCTATACCCGCACCCGGTTTCTTCTTTTGTTCGTTCATGTTACTTCCTCCTAATGTAAATTTATTTATTATCCAGCAACTGTTTTGCTGCCAATACCAAAAACATATAATCCGACGAGCCGCCGCCCATTACATACTCTGTCTGCTGCCACAAAAACGGAAACTCCAAAAGCTCCGGGAAGTCCGGACGAATCAGGGCCGTACCGGAAACCACGCCGCCCGGGATATAGGACCAATCCGCACGGTTTAACCCATATGTTGTTGTTGCAGATTTCGCACCTACACCCGAAGCAAAGGATACGGTATTGGAACCCGGATGACAACCGAGTATAAAGTTCAGTGCATTGAAAATCAAATCCGGCTCAAAGATGTCAGGGAATGCTTTATGTAAGAAATAATATTCAAATCCCAATCTCTGAATAGTCCAGCCTGCGCCCCAGATATGAGGGCGATAGGGAATTCCGTAAGGTGTTTCCTTACTTTGCGCCTCATAATCAGCCTTAAGTCCCACCATGGCTTTCCTGATTTTTTCTGTAAACGCACTGTCGCCCAGACGATGTACTACCCGGCTTACAATCCATCCCATTTTATTTATATTGGCTGCAATATCATCCGATTTATCCAGAATATGGCTTTTATACTTATCCTCTCCTGTTGCCAGGTACAACTCCACAGCCGCGTGAACTCCTGCACCCTCTGCATATAAATTCCGCTTATCACTACCGGACAATTCCTTCATTGTGGATTCATAGATTTCCTGTGCCGCCGTCAACGCATCCTCACTCAAGGAATCATTAAATCCTTTAAGTGCTACGGCAGACGCCGCAAGCTGTGCTGCTGTCATAAGCTGACGCGGAGGATTTTCTTCTGTAAATACCCACCTGTCATCCTCATCACCCGGAATATTCTTCGTCATGGCAGATGCATCTTCCAAAAGCACATACTGTCGCAAATCATTGCAGATAATGCCGCGGTATAAACGCCCCAGCGCCTTGTAACCACCCACCACGGAAAGAAGACCGTGCTCAATCTGCTGCAAAATATCATTCTTACCATCGGGCTGATGAATTTCCACCACCTTCTGCTCCTGGTCAATGGTTGTGGCATCGTAATCCACACCGAAAGCCTCATAGGCAAGTGCCAGATTATAGCACTCTCCCGCCTGGGACTCTATGCGCAAATCAAAATCTCCCGCGTCGTGCCAGCCGCCCACATTCAGCCCCGGAACACAATCTCCCGGCTGATATTTACACAAGGTAGACGATCCCTGCACATAACCGTCAAAATGATTGTAATTTACCGGTGCCATGCGTGCATCGTCATCATGGCACAAATCATGCCAGACACGATACTTTTCGTTGACACGCATATGGCACATCTGTACCGGTAGGAAATATTCCAACACCGGCTGCCATACTCCACGGTCATAAATATCCTTTGCAACCCTGAAAACAGCTGACTGACTGCTGCCATAACATATTTTATATAAGCCCTCTTCCCTGATATCAGAGAAGTCATATTTTAAATAGATATACCGCAGGAACCTGCCCCACTCCGTTCCCTTACCGTTACGGACTGTTTCATCACCATTTTCGGTAATACGGACAAGCGAAACATCCTCTCTCCTTGTATCACGTCCGTCCAGCTCAATAATTGCCACCTTGGAAGCGGTAGGGTGATACCCCACCTGGGATACCTGCACTACCGGCTGATACAACCATTCTTCCACCACATTGGGCGTAATCACCCAACAGATGGCACCTTCCGTTTTGCCCGCAGGGATTTCGCTGCTTACCACAAACCAACCGTTATTATGATTCATGCGCTCGTCATACAATCTCAACTCAGTGCCCTTACTTTCAATGGTAAATCTGCCATACGCATCATCGGGACATACCGTAAAACGTTTCCCCACTGCATAGGGCTCCGCAATCAAGGTGTCCGCAGTAGCAGGGCTGTATCCCATCTCATGCCGCGCCAGCTTGTCCACACTCATCTTAATGTCATCAGCAGGTTCTGCCAATGCATGCAAGTGATTGCCTCGTTGAGCTACCGTCGGGCCATTCGGCTGTCTGGGGAAAATCCCCTGCTTGTCATCCATAATCCAGGGCTTGCCAAACAAGGTTCCCGGGAACAACTCCATATTAAAGCACAGTTTCCCCTGAAATTTTGCAGGAACCGGCTTCTCCAAATCCACCGTCACGACAACGGACGCTCCCTCTCCCTTTACCGTGACCTTATAATCAAATTCAAAATCCGGATAAATCATGGGATTAAAGCCCTTCAAATGTGCATCATAATCCGGATATCCCAAAACAGTCTCAATGGCATTTCGCTCTGCATCAAGCTTTCGCTCCTTCTGTACGGGGACAGGCTGCCATTGACCCGGGGTCTGTTCAAAACGGATATCTCCATTGGTGGCGACACGCTGCCCGTGCATCAAAATACTGACACCCGCCTGATGTCCCACCGGATAAATATCATCAAATGCCATAATATCCACACCGGCATTCCTAAAATAGCCGGCATCTGTATCTAACAAAAACATAATAACCGCCTTTCTACCAACACTCCCTAAAGAGATTATAACACATCCCATCAGCAAGTGTTAGTAAAAACGTAAAATCTTCCCGCCCCAAGTAACTCTTGTTTCCAGCCTTGCAATATGTTATAATTTCGTCAAGGTGTGATTATGAAAAAGTTGAAGACAAATGAAACAGAGCATTTCCTTTATTGGTTCAGCATTATTCTGATTCCTATACTTTTAAGCATATATGGCATAACCTATTTTGTAGCTGAGTATTTCGGACTTACTTTCTTGCGGCTATGCAGCATGAGAGTCCTGTTTGGTATCCCCTGCCCCGGCTGCGGCGGCACACGGGCTATCATTTGCTTATTTACCGGAAGAGTTTTTTCCGCCATATACTACAATGCATTTGTGGTTTACGCAGTTGTTTTATACCTGATATTTTTTATCACACAGACGCTCAAGCGTCTTACAAAAGGAAAGATTATCGGGCTTAGATTCCGCAACATTTATTGGCAGCTTGCACTTGTTATACTGGTGCTCCAATACATAGCGAAATTTATCATTCCCGACTATCAAATAAACTTATGAGTCAAAGGAGATTACACAATGGACTACAACAATTACAACCAGAACAATCAGCAGCAGGTCAACTATCAGCCGCCCGTTCAACAGCAGCCCGTATATCAGCAGGCACCTCAGCAGACCCCCGGAAACGGAGCCGGCATTGCCAGCATGGTTTGTGGTATTTTGTCTATCGCATTTTGCTGGTGCTACGGTATTGTGGGTCTGATTTTAGGTATTGTTGCCCTTGCAATGTATAGCAAATCCAAGCGCATGAACGGCGGCTTTGTTATCGGCATGGCAAGAGCCGGTATGGTATGCGGTATCATCGGTTCCATCCTCAGTGCTTTGATGTTGATTTATTTTATATTTGTCATCTGTGTCGCAGGTATTGCAGGTACTTCCGTTTATCGGTTGAATGAATATTTGCCGTACTAAAAGTAAGTGGGGTGGCTTAAGCCACCCCGCAGACTGTAGACAAAGTCCACGACACCCGTCGTGGATTTTTCTTTCGATAAAGGG
>CALYZQ010000036.1 GCA_945609985.1 uncultured Lachnospiraceae bacterium
CAAAGACCCTCTTCGTGTGAAAAAGCTTTTGCTTCACAAGTATGAAATCAACAAGCTTCTGGGCAAAATAAAGGAAAAGGGTTATACGCTGGTGCCTTTGCAGGTGTATTTTAAAGAGGGCAAGGTGAAGGTGGAGATTGGTCTGGCACGCGGTAAAAAGCTGTATGACAAGCGGGCCGACATCGCCAAGAAGGATCAGAGAAGAGAGGCAGAGAAGGAATTCAAGGTGCGGAATCTGCACTGAGAAGCCGGCGCGTATTTATTGTTTATAATGGCATATTTTGCCGATTATATAAAAGATTTATAAATTAGCAGTAGGATTAATTGACTTATCATAATCAGTGAATTATACTGAGCATGTGAGAACAATTTAACCTTTACATTATCTAGGGGTAGTAAAGGTTTCGACAGGGGTCTTGCAGCTGGAGAAGCGAGTCGCATGCAATGCGTTAAATGGCAAAATTAAAATTAAACGCTGAAGATAATTTAGCATACGCAGCCTAATGGCTGCAGTCGGCTCTTAGGCACCTACGCCTAGGAATCCCGGCTTCGACTACGTAGGAAACGACACTGCCAAAGCTTTGAGGCAGTGGGCGTATTATGAAGCTACCGAAACCGTAAGGGTGTTTGTTCCCGGACGGAGGTAGGGAATGCCAAATAACAAACTACACTCGTAGAAGTACAGGGAATGGGCTTTTGGACACGGGTTCGACTCCCGTCTACTCCATACTTGACCGCGAAGCGACAAACACCGTCCGAAAGGATGAGGGATTTGTTAATTCGCGGTTTGTATTCTTTCTATTTTTCTTTGGTACAGGCGTTCAATGCCAAAATGCAGTGGTTATTTCTTTGTTGTCATGGCAGGAAATTGGATTTCACCCGGTTGGCGGCATCCGACATTTTTCAAAATTTAAAATCTATCTGCTCATTATTTTGCGAAATTCATGGAGGCGTATAAAGACGGTGCAGTGATAATTACAAAGGACGGTATTGATATCGGCTTTTATAACGGGGAGCTTTTGGAGGATACCTATGAAATCGGTAATATATGCATTATCCCGGAGTATCAGAATCGGGGAATCGGCACGGCGATTTTAAAGGATATTTTAGATGCAAATAAGGACAGAACGGTGACACTTCAGTATTTTAAGAAAAACCCTGTAGGCAGATTGTATGAAAGACTGGGCTTTAAAGTGGTTGGGGAAACAAAGTTTCATTATCAGATGTCGAGATAGGAGGAAATAAAATTATGGGAAGAATCATAGCAATATCAAGCGGAGATTTGCAGTCCACCGCACCGATTAATGAATATGCAGTAAAGCTGGTTAAGGGAAACACGAAGAACCTCTTATTTATCAGTACGGCGAGTCATGATGCCGGGGGGTATATTGAAAGTATGACACAAGTCTTTGGAGAGCTTGGATGTCAGGTACGTGCCCTGAAACTTACAACAGGCAGCTACACCCCTGAGGAAATAAAGGAAATGGTTTCATGGGCAGATATCATTTATGTGGGTGGCGGAGACACCATTTTTATGATGAATACCTGGAAACAGTATGGACTTGATAAGCTGCTCAAAGAAGTTTATGAAAAGGATACCGCTGTTTTGATGGGTATCAGTGCCGGTGCTATCTGTTGGTTCGACTGTGGTTGTACAGACAGTGAGCTTGCGGTTATCAGAGACGGATTAAAATATGGTTGGGCAAATGATATGTTGAAGATGCATAGCTATGCATTTTGCCCTCACTACGAAGACAGAGTGGAACAGTTTGCCGCTTTGCTAGAGGAAAAACAGATAGATGCCATTGCTCTTGAGAGCGATACGGCCTTTGTGGAAGAGAACGGAAAGCTATATTATGTTAAGTGTAGGGAAGATGCAAAGGTATTTGTATTCAACTACAGGGACGGAAGCCATGAGAAGCAGGAAATAGAGACTGAGAACATATTCGCTGTTTGTGGGAAAGACAAATAGCTTTGAAATTGTTATGGTTTTTCCGGAGGTGAACGAAATGGACTTAATCAAAATCGGTAAATTCATATCAGAGCTTAGAAAAGAGAAAGGCCTTACGCAGGAACAACTGGGAGAAAAGGTGGGAGTGACCAACAAGACGGTTTCCCGTTGGGAAACAGGCACCTATCTGCCCCCTGCGGATGTGCTGATGATTATGAGTGAATTATTTTCGGTCAGTGTGAATGAACTTCTCAGCGGAAGAAGATTGACCGAAGAAGAATATAAGGAAGCTGCCGAGGAAAATTTAAAGCAGGCCATCCGTACAAGCAGCTTTACCCTGCGGGACAGAATTGATTTTTACAAAAAGAAATGGTTAAAAGACCATATAGCATTTATGGTGCTTATGGGAGTGGTATTGCTTGCGGTATTTGTTGCGGCAGTGGTACTGAGAGAATATTGGCTGGGATTTGCAGGCATGATTTTGCTACTTGTTTTTCATGGTGTTAGAAATAATGCCATGATGACCTATGTGGAAGCCCATGCTTACGATGGTACAGGAAAGTAAGAGAAGGCGTCGGAGAGTATGCAAGCATCCGGCGCCTGTTTAAATCCCGAAAGTCATATTTTACCTCTTTACACGGAGCAAAATGTTTGATATGATTAAAGCAAACATATGTTCTGCGAGGAGGTGAGAGGAATGGAAAATGCTCAGGTAACGCAGATGCGTCCTGTGAATATACCGGTTCAGATGGTGGCGGCCACGGACAGGGACGGCAGGGTGACGCCCATATGGTTTCGCTTTGAGGCGCAGGATCATCATATTGAAAAGGTAGTTGTAGAGAAGGTGGTATCAAGAGATGAGAGTCATAGCGTGGGAGTGCGTGAGAAGCGGTTTATCTGTATGGTGATGGACGGTGAAGTAAGCAGGCTTTTAGAACTTCGCTATCACGTGGAGAATCAGAAGTGGAGGATTTTCCAATTCCTGTCCTGATGGCTGACAGAACGATTTTTCATGTGGATGTAAACAGTGCTTTTTTAAGCTGGAGTGCCTCCTATCGGGTGAATATTTTGGGGGAGCAGACAGACCTTAGGCTGCTCCCCAGCATTGTAGGAGGAGACCAGGAAAAGCGGCACGGCATCGTACTTGCCAAGAGTACACCTGCCAAAAGGTATGGGATTCAGACGGGCGAGGCGATTGTCACCGCCAGGCAGAAGTGTCCGGATCTTGTGGTGGTTCCGCCGGACTATGGTCTGTATGTGAATGCATCCAGAGCCTTTATCAGCAAGCTTAAGAAGTATTCTGATCATGTGATTCAGTACAGTATTGATGAGGCGTGGGTGATTTTTGACGGTTTTGAAAGCCTTTACGGCAAGGGTCAGATGGTAAAGCTGGCATACGACTTAAAGGACGAGATAAAGGAAGAACTGGGCTTTACGGTTAATATAGGGATTTCCAATAATTTCCTGCTGTCAAAGATGGCAGGAGATTTTTCAAAGCCGGACAAAGTGCATACACTAT
Source organism: uncultured Lachnospiraceae bacterium (assembly GCA_945609985.1). GTDB lineage: Bacteria > Bacillota > Clostridia > Lachnospirales > Lachnospiraceae > Acetatifactor. The sequence goes on from CALYZQ010000036.1 coordinate 3,471, forward strand.
TTCCGGAAGAAATCAAAGAGAAAATGTGGCCCCTTCCTGTTTCGGAATTGTTTTTTGTGGGAAGAGCTACCACGAAGAAATTGTATGCTTTAGGGATTAAGACAATAGGAGAGTTGGCAAATGCCGATGAAGCCATGCTGCGAGCCCATCTAAAGAGCATGGGAGAAGTGATTCAGGGCTATGCCAGGGGAGAAGATTTGCAATCCTATATGTTTACCCATGATGCCAATAAGGGTTATGGAAACAGTCTGACGGCACCCCAGGATATTGTCACAAGGGAATATGCCGGACATCTGTTACTTTCTCTATGCGAGACGGTGGGGGCAAGGCTTCGGACAGACAGTGTGAAAATCGGTGTGGTTGCGGTGCATATTACAACGAATGAATTTGCCCGTGCAAGCAGGCAGATGCAGCTTCTTACGGCCACGGATGTGACGGAGGAAATTTATGTGGCGGCATGTCAGGTGTTCGATAAGCTGTGGGATGGACGGACACCCATCAGACAAATCGGGGTTTCGACCTCTAAGGTACAATCAGACAGCGGAAGACAGTACAATTTATTTGATATGCAGCGGTACGACAAACTGGAGCAGTTGAATAAGACGGTGGATGCCATCAGGGGACGCTTCGGTGAGGATTCTCTGATGCGGGCAAGCTTTCTTAAAGGGAACGTGTCCCACATGAGCGGCGGCCTGGATAAGGAGCGGAGAAGCGGTGTGACCATCGGGATTGATGTGGAGCATGAAAATGCAAGGATTATCTAGAGTAAAGCAGGGAGATGGGATAGAAAATGTGTGGCAGATTTTATATAGATGACGACACGGCAAGAGAAATTGAAAGAACTGTCCGCAAGGTGGACGAGCAGCTAAAGATGCAGAGGATGACGGGGGATATTTATCCCACACAGCCGGCAGGCGTGATACAGACAGCGCATAAAGGGGTGCCGCATGAACAGTCGGTGCTTCCTGGCGTGCCCGGTGAGCTGATTATGACAGCCAAGAAGTGGGGCTTCCCCGGTATGGATGGCGGCAGGGTTATCATCAATGCAAGGGCAGAGACGGCGCTGGAAAGACGAATGTTTCGGGACAGTGTGCTTAGGCGTAGGATTGTAGTGCCGGCATCCGGCTATTATGAGTGGAATCAAAATAGGGAGAAGGTTACGTTTACTGCAGGTAACCCGGCGAAAGGGCATCGCCCGTGTGCAACTTCTGTACTATATATGGCGGGTTTTTACAACCGCTTTGGGGATGAGGACCGGTTTGTAATTCTGACAACGGCTGCCAATGACAGTGTGAGGGATGTCCATGACAGAATGCCTCTTATTTTGGAGGCGGATGAGGTGGCGCGGTGGCTACAGGAGGATGGACAGGTGGAAGCCTTTTTGCACAAGAAACCGAAGGACTTACAAAGGAGTCAGGAGTTTGAGCAGCAGATACTGAAATTCTAAAGAATTGTGCGGTATCTGCTTTCTTTTTTTTATAAAATAAGGTATGATGGATAGGTACAATATTTGTAAATATCCGTTGCAGGACATGGGAAAAATCGGCGGAGCGAAATAAAGAAATGATAAATGTACAGGAGGGATAACATGAAATTCAGTAATGGTTGTTGGTTACAAAAGGAAGGGTGCAGCTGCTTTGCACCGGCAGAGGTGTATTTTGTGGATATAACGGAGACAGAGGTTACCATCTGTGCACCCACAAGTATTATTTACAACAAAGGTATGACCTTGGGCGGAGTGAATCTGACCATTAAAATTACGTCTCCCAGAGAAGAGGTACTGCGTGTGCAGACCTATCATCATCTGGGTGCGGTAGTGAAGGAACCTGCCTTTGAATTGAATCTGAAAGAGCTTCCTTTAAATACAGAGGAAACGGAGGATATGATTATTGTACATAGCGGTTCTTTGAGTTTGGAAATCACCAAGAGACCCTGGTCTATGACTTATAAACGCGACGGTAAGGTGATTACCAAGAGCAGTGGCAAGGATCTTGCATTGATGAAGACCGATTGGAAGGGTGATGCTTACGACAAGGGTGACAATGTTGATACCTATATGCGCCAGCAGTTGTCCTTGGGTGTAAGTGAGCTTTTATATGGCTGCGGCGAGCATTTTACTCCCTTTGTAAAGAATGGACAAAGCATGGATATGTGGAATGCCGATGGCGGTACCAGCACGGAGCAGGCATACAAGAATATACCTTTTTATATTTCTAATAAAGGCTACGGTGTATTAGTAAATCATCCGGAGAAGGTATCCTTCGAGCTTGGTACGGAGATGGTGACGAGAGCAGAATTTTCCGTGGAGGGCGGCTATCTGGATTACTTCCTGTTTAACGGTCCTTCAATGAAGGATGTATTGAATGCCTACACGGATATCGCAGGAAAGCCTTCCCTGCCTGCACCCTGGACCTTTGGTCTGTGGCTGTCCACCTCCTTTACCACAAGCTATGATGAGCAGACGGTTATGAGCTTTATTGACGGTATGCTGGATAGAGGCATTCCTCTTAGAACCTTCCATTTTGACTGCTGTTGGATGAAGGAATTTCATTGGTCGGATTTCCTGTGGGATGAAAGAGTGTTCCCGGATCCGGAGGGCATGCTTCGCAGAATCAAGGAGAAGGGATTGAATATTTGTGTATGGATTAACTCTTATATCGGTCAGGAGTCTTACCTGTTTAAGGAGGGTATGGAGAAGGGCTACTTTATCAAGCGCCCCAACGGTCAGGTATATCAGTGGGATATGTGGCAGCCGGGAATGGCGATTGTGGACTTTACCAACCCCGCCGCATGGAAATGGTTCCAGGATAAATTAGAGGTTATGCTTGACATGGGTGTGGACTGCTTTAAGACCGACTTTGGTGAGAGAATTCCCGTGGAAGCTGTCTATTATGACGGCTCCGACCCTAAGAAGATGCACAATTATTATACTTATCTTTACAACAAGTGCGTATATGAGCTTTTGGAGAGAAAGCGCGGCAAGGGTGAGGCGGTATTGTTTGCCCGTTCCGCAACGGTAGGCGGACAGAAGTTCCCCGTTCATTGGGGCGGAGACTGCTGGTCCGATTATGAGTCTATGGAGGAGAGCTTAAGAGGCGGTTTGTCCCTTCTGATGAGCGGATTCGGCTATTGGGCACATGATATCGGTGGCTTTGAAAACACCTCCACACCTGATGTATATAAGCGTTGGGTAGCGTTTGGATTGTTGTCCTCCCACAGCCGTCTCCACGGAAGCAGCTCTTACAGAGTGCCTTGGCTGTATGACGAAGAGGCTGTAGATGTGGTGAGATTCTTTACCAGATTAAAGGCGAAGCTGATGCCTTATCTGTATGAGGCAGCTATTTATGCTAATAAGACCGGTATTCCCATGATGCGCAGTATGGTTCTGGAATTTACGGAGGATAAGAATTGCAGCTATTTGGATAAGCAGTATATGTTGGGTGACAGTTTGTTGGTAGCGCCTGTTTTCAACGAAGACAGTATTGCAGAATACTATCTGCCTGAGGGTAAATGGACCAACTTCTTTACCGGCGAGGTAAGAGAGGGCGGCAAGTGGTATACGGAAGAATGCGGATATTTGGATATTCCTCTTTGGGTAAAAGCAAATTCCATCGTGACAGTAGGTGCACGTGATGATAAACCGGACTATGATTACGCAACAGGTGCAGAGCTTCGCATTTATGAGCTTACAGAGGGATGCTCCGTAGAGAAGTGCGTTTACGGTATGGATAATGAAGAAAAGATTCGCATTTATGCAGAGCGCAGTGCAGAAGGTATTGTACTTCGCGTGGATGCGAAAGAGGAATTCAGTGTACGCCTTGTAAATGTGACAGCAGTGGGTGAAAATCTGACTGCAGACGGATCAGATATGCTTGTGAAAGTGACCTCCGGAGAGTACTTTATCCGCTTAGTATAGTGAAGTGTATTGTGGCAATCGCCTTGTATAATTCAAAGATTCAGTAAATTTACGCTAATTTGATAAAATTACTTTCTTTTCTGAAAATGATATGGTATAATAGTACTGGTATTCAGTGCGAAGGCACCTTAGGGAGGAAAACCTATGGATGGAAGATTGTTTGGCGAACAGATGGAAGAGTTTTTGAGAATTGTACAAGGTCATGCCGAGACCCAGGAAGAGGTAGCGGCAAATATTGTACGTGCACTAGATGCTGTTGCAGAAAGTCTGCATATCGGCAAGGTGGATACTTATCTCTCCGTGCCACGGACTAAGCTGCGGGAACAAATAGATGATATGAGTAGGGTGTTATATGTTAAGACAGAGAATATAGAACCGGAGCCATATGCATTTAAATTCAGTACAGGAGATGGCGGGCTCTCGGTGTTTACTTTCTATGCCATGGCAGGTTACTCCTGGGACGAAAAAGAGCAGGCAACCGTCGGAGTTCTTGCACGTCAGATTTATTTGGCGTTCAGCCAGGTGATGATGGGAAGCCTGTTAAAAAGGTCCATGTTGACTGACTTGTCCGTAGGAATCCCCAATATATCTGGTATCATGGAGTTTGCGGGACGACTGTTTGGAAGAGGTGTTCTCGGCGAATATACCGCGATTTATTTCAATATTCATAATTTCAGATACGTAAATAAAGTATTGCCTCATTTGCAGGCGGATGAAGTTATGAAACAGTATGCCAATATGGTAGCAAACAGTGTAACTTCACAGGAAATGGTAGGAAGACTGGGCGGCGATAATTTTGTAGCCCTGGTGCGTACCGAAAATGCAGAGAATTTTGTAAATTTTATCAGTAACATGGATATTATTTATCCATATGTTGATGAGGTTAAGAAATTTAATTTCGGTGCGACAATAGGTGTTGGTAACCTCGAGGGAATTCGCAATGTAGGGGAACTGATGCAGCGTTCCAGTATTGCATATCAGATGGCCAGACAGAGTGAAAGTACAGCTGTTGCCTATTACACGGATGAAATGTATAAGGAAATTATGCAACAGAAGGAGACTATTGCAAGATTTCACCGTGCCATCAAACAAAAGGAATTTGTGGTGTATTATCAGCCAAAGATTACGACTGCAGATAAGAAGATTTGCGGTGCGGAGGCATTGGTGCGCTGGAAAGAAAAGGACAGGATTATACCTCCCGGAATGTTTATTCCTATTTTGGAAAAGGATGGAAGCATCTGCAAGCTTGATTTTTATGTACTTGACCAGGTGTGTGACTTTTTGGAAAGGCGTATGCAGGCAGGGCTTCCGCTGTTAAAAATATCCGTGAATTTTTCCAGAAAACATGTGGAGAACCCTTATCTGGTGCAGGAAATTACGGAGGTCATTGACAGACATAATGTACCTCATGAATATTTAGAGGTTGAGCTTACCGAGAGTGAGGATTTTAGGGATTATATTGTGCTGTCAAAGCTGATTGAAGATTTAAAGACTATTAGTATCAGTACATCCATAGATGATTTTGGAACAGGATACTCTTCGCTGAATATGCTGAAGATGACTCCTATTGATTTGTTAAAGATTGATAAATCTTTTATTCCTCTGGAATCAGAGTACGAAGAGAAACAAAAAGACATAATCATGTTTGAGAATATTGCACGACTGGCAAAAGAGCTTGGTATACAGATTATTGCGGAGGGCGTTGAGACCAAACAGCAATATGAATACCTTGCGGATGTGGGGTGCGATATGATACAGGGATATTATTTTGACAAACCCCTGCCGGAAGAGGAATTTTTGGAAAGGGTGAATGTCGGACATTATTAAAAGCGGCATTGGAGGAAGTGTTTTGGAACAACAGGTGCAGAATGAAAGGGCAGTGGCAGAGGGGTATGCCTTTTTAAACGAAGATGATGCAAAAAAAGCTTTGAGTGAGAGCAGGCGGATACTTCAATTGGAAGAGAAGCTTGACTATGCGAAACCAGAGAATATTCTGCTTATCTATAGGAAAGCAATACAGGAGAGAGTATTTAAGACCCCTATTGGGATTCAATATCTGAGGAGAATGCAGATGTATCTGTTGGACAGACCGGAGATAGATAAATCCAAGGTGTTGCCAATTCCGATATATACCAGTTTTGAAAGTGGTTTTAGGGAGGAGACATCTCCTGCAAGAAAAAGAGTGCAGGTATCAGAAACACCTAAGAAAAAGACAGTCTTGCTGCCGTTTTCTGTTATTTTGAATGTTGCATTGGTTTGTGCGGTGCTTGCAATGTTTTTTATCGCGCTGAATTCAAAGCATCCCAATCTGATTAATTATGAAAATACTTTGGTAAATAAGTATGCGCAGTGGGAGCAGGAGCTTACAGAGCGTGAGCAGACCATAAGAGAAAAAGAGAGAGAACTCTTGTTACAGGAAAATGAATAAAAAGGTGATGTTTCATGGTGGAAATCATGTAACATCACTTTTAAATTACTCATTTTTTGCGAAAGTCATCAAAATTTGCGCAATGTGTGAAAAAAATGGGTGAAAATAGCATAAAAGTATGTACAAATTACAAAGAAACAGTTAAAATATATATTGATTTATATTATAAAAGCATTTTTTGCTATAATTGTGGGGTGCAATTATGAAAAAGATTCTTGGAAGTATATTAATCTGTTTACAATTGGCAGGGGTGATAGGAGTTACATATCCGGTTTCAGCAAAGGAAACATCTGAAACTATCCGGGTTGGATATTCGCAGGAGAGTGACTTTATTCACAAGCAAAAAGGTGAAATCTGCGGTTTTGTTGTGGATTATCTGGAGTTAATAGCGCAGGATACCGGTTGGGAATATGAATACGTACCGGTTGAAGGGAGCGAAAGTAAAGAAAAACTGGCGGACGGTACGGTTGATATAATGTTCGTTTCTCAAAATATGAAGTATTGGCAGGACGAATTCCTGTATTCCAAGGCTTCTCTTGGTTATGAATATTTTTTGGTTTATACAATGCCCGAGACGGATGTTTACTATGATGATTATCAGGCAATGGATGGGTTGACAGTGGGAATCCCTTCCGGACTTTATCTTGGTGAAGAGCTTAATGATTTGATGAGAGATGAAGATTTCACATTAAAGCAGGTTGAGTTTGATAGCAGGGATAAGATGAAAACCGCTTTGGAGGAAGGTGAAATAGACCTTTTCATTACCAGCAGTTATGACAGCCATGCGGATTTAAAGCTGGTAGCCAGATTTGGCAGTGATGCCATTTATTGTATTACATCCAAACAGAATCAAAGCCTGATTAGTCAGTTTGACACCGAATTGGAAGAAGTAAAAATTCAAAAGCCAGATACGGCTGCTATGTTGTTAGAGAAGTATTTTAAAAGTACTTCTGTTTCCTGTGGACCGCTATATACAAGGGAAGAGCAAGAGTATATTGAGAATGCAGATCCTGTAAAAATCAGTATGAGACTGCGTTCCCATCCGTTGAGCTATGCTACGGGAAGCGGATATGGCGGCATTTATGTGGATTATCTGGAACTTCTTTCCAAACGGAGCGGACTTAAGTTTGAGATTATTTTTGATAAGCAGAATCTGCCGATTGAGCAGAGAATGTTAAAGATGCTTAAGGAAGACTGTATGGTGCTCTTGCCGGGCAGTGTTGTAAAAGAACACGGATTAAAAAAAGTAATCATGAGCGACACACTGTTAGATTCGCGCCTTTCTTATGTAAAGAGAAAAAGTGAAGTCGAGATTGTAGGACGTCAGGATTATGTATTTGCACTCACCAAGGATATGGATTATCTGCTTCCGCTAATACAGGAAGCAAGTGATGATTATCGATTTTTGTTCTTTGAGTCCACACAGGCCTGCCTGGATGCTGTATATGACGGAGTGGCTGACATTGCAATGCAGGATAACTATGCAGTGAGGTATTTGCTGCAGAAACCCAAGTATGCTGAAAAACTGGTGGAATGTTCCGGTGAGGAGTATGCAATGGATTTGTGTCTGGTGGCAACGGATGACCAGAAGCTTTTGGTACAGATTTTGAATAAGGCAATAGAACGCATGACGAATGATGATGAAAAGAAAGTGGTGACAAGGGAGCTTTCCGTAAATCCTTATCAGATTAATATTGGAGACTGGCTGTATAAATACAGAAGAGTGCTGATATTTACATTAATTGTGATTGCGGCAGGTGTTGCTATCTATACCATTCTTCTTCGCAAAATGACTGCGCTGAGTGTAAGAAAAAAGGATTATGATGCTTTAAAGACAAAGGTCCAGCAGGATATTGTTACGGGTGCTTATAACCGAAACAGCTTTTATGAAAAAGCAAAGGAGATGATTAGCAATTCCGATGAACCCATGTGCATTGTTATGGCAGATATATCCAATTTTAAAGTGGTTAATGATTTGTATGGTATGGATGTCGGTGATAAGATGCTAAAGCACATGGCAAAGAAATTTTTGGCATTGGGCGACGGCAGGGATATGCTGATTGCACGTTTTGCAGGCGACCATTTCTATATGTGTATGAGTGAAAGAGATTTTAATGAAATTGCTTTCCCGAAGCGTTTCAAAACCTTCCTGCAGGATATGGAAATTACCGTAAGCTATGGTGTGTTTATGGTTGGTGACCAAAAGGATCTGCCCATAAATATCATGTGTGACAGAGCAAGTATTGCTGTACACGGCAAAGAGAATAATGTGGAATATATCCGCTATTATAGTGATGATGAGAGAAGTAAAATACTCCAGCAGCAGGAAATTGAAAATGATATGGAGAAGGCACTGGAGCAGCATCAGTTCTGCGTATATGTACAGCCCAAGTATGACATTGACGAGAGCAGGATTGTGGGTGGAGAAGCGCTGGTGCGTTGGAAGCATCCCCAGAAGGGTATGATTTCACCGGGCATATTTATTGAAATCTTTGAAAAGAACGGATTTATTATAAGACTGGATTATTATGTATGGGAAGAAACCTGCCGCCTTCTGGCAAAATTAAAGAAAGAGGGTATTACAGGATATCCCATATCCATCAATGTATCAAGAGCACACTTTTTCGGTACGGACTTGGTAGGTAAATTGAAGGAACTGATAGAAAAATATAAGTTGGAGCCCGGCGATTTGGAACTGGAGATTACAGAAAGTATCTGCGGTCAGGATCAGAGCGTTATCTACAAAAAAATCAGAACGCTTCAAAAGGCCGGCTTTAAGGTGGCAATGGATGACTTCGGAAGCGGTTATTCCTCGCTGAATATGTTGAAGGAGATGCCCCTTGACATCATCAAGATGGACCTTAAGTTCTTGGACGGAGGCGAGGATGAGGAGAGAAGCCGTAATATTCTGTACACATTGATTTCTCTGGCACAAAACCTGCAGCTGTTTGTAGTGGTTGAGGGTGTTGAGACAGAGGACCAGGTAGAATTCCTAAGACAAATCGGAAATCATTATGTGCAGGGATTCTTCTTCTCCAGACCGGTTGAAAGCGCAACTTATGAAGAAATGCTGAAAAATGCGGAAGCTTAATATTTACACTCTGATTTCACAATTTTGACATAATTTGGGGTTATACTTTAGGTAACGAAAAGTGAAAGTGGAGATGACACATGGACAAATTAAAGGTATTAGTGGTTGATGATGAAAGCAGAATGCGCAAGCTGGTTCGTGATTTCCTTGTAAAAAGTAATTTTGAGGTATTGGAAGCGCAGGATGGAGAAGAAGCGGTTGATTTATTCTTTGCGGATAAAGATATTGCTTTGATTGTACTGGATGTAATGATGCCCAAGATGGATGGCTGGCAGGTGTGCAGGGAAATCCGTGCCCACTCCAAGGTCCCCATCATTATGCTGACTGCAAAGTCTGACGAGCGCGACGAGCTGCAGGGCTTCCAGCTGGGTGTGGACGAATACATCTCTAAACCCTTTAGCCCCAAGATATTAGTGGCACGCATAGAAGCAATCCTTCGCCGTACCAACCGCCTGACTGTGGAGGAATCCATAGACTGCGGAGGAATCGTAATCAACAAAACAGCCCATCAGGTACTGATAGACGGCAAACCCATAGACCTAAGCTACAAAGAATTTGAGCTCTTAACCTACTTCATCGAAAATCGAGGCATCGCCCTGTCCCGCGAGAAAATCCTAAACAACGTGTGGAACTACGATTACTTCGGCGATGCAAGAACGATAGATACCCACGTGAAGAAGCTTAGGAATAAGTTGGGTGAAAAGGGCGACATGATAAAGACCATATGGGGAATGGGGTACAAATTCGAAGCTGATAACTAAGACCAAAAGTGGAAAAAACCTAGTAAAATAGGGGCTTCCAGAGATTTGAGTTTAGGCTGAAAGGTGAAAAATATTACCAAAATATTACCAACCATATGGAATAACTGGACCATATGGACTGTATGGAACGTATGGATTATACTCATTCGAGGTTGAGTTTATATAAGAGCTATTTGGAGCTATTTCTGAGAAATATTACCAGAAATATTACCAAATGGCTCTTTTTTAGTTTGGATGACAGGCTTATGACACCTAAATGACAAGGTTATGACAATGGGTAAAAAGCTGAAAACACTGATAAACACTGGGTTTTCTAAGGGTTTTAGTAGAGCATATGACAATATGACAAGGTCTAGTAATAGGAAAAGAGTGAACGAAGTGAGTTGGTAATATTTCGTTTTAGGTTGGTAATATTAGCTGTGCATGTGATTTAGGCATGAAAATATTATTTTTTAGAAATTGGAAAAGATATAACAATTTCTAGAAAGGGTAGTAAGCATGAATAGATTACATGAGGACAAAGAATTTATCACAGTAGACGAGTTGGCAATAATAATGGGAATAAGCAGGTCATACGCATATGAATATGTGCGTAGTGCTAAATGTCCATTTACCTGTTTAAAGATGGGAAGAAGATATGTGGTTCCTACAAATGCTTTCTATAAGTGGTACGACAGCTTGGCAAAATAGGAAGGAGAGCTGAAAATGGCAATAGTAGAGCTAACTGAATCACCTTTTGTTGCAAAGAGGTTAGCTAAGGAAACAGTCAAGGAAGTAGGATATGCACCAGAGGACATAAAGAAGTTGGGAAGTTACCTTTATGTGGACACAGAGCATGAAGGTATAAAGAAAATCATTAGTTCTCAGGGTGGATACCTAGTATTCCTTGACTATGGTAGGAGGTATAAGCCGGATAGAAAGATAGGAGCATTAGTTTTAAAGCAAATACCAGTGACACATGCGCGGTAAGAGCATCATAAGAAAGACCATGGCATTCTTTACCAAGTTTTAGCCATGATTTACAGGTTTTATAAAAGACTTCAGTTTGCCAGCGTTTCCCATAAATCCGGATGATATCTTCCTCGGAAAGATCAGTGTTAGTGCTGATCAAAGCAACCCAGTCCTTTTTCTTCTTTGTGTTCCGCACATATACGATTTTTGCAGGAATACTGATCGGTGTTCCGTCATCATCCTTGGTTGTGATGTTCACAGGCACGGATATAAGATACTTTGAACGGCCACGACGCTTTTTATTACGGGAATGGATTTCTTTGACATCAAGTTTACAGTCATTCTTTATCTGGCAGATTGTTTTCGGAGTAGAAAACCATGTGTCAAACAGGACGTATTTTGCAGAATGACCTGAAAGAATAGCTGTTTTAAGCAGATCGATCAGTACATCTGTAGCCTTTGACTGTGCCTGCTTTCTGCGTCGACCGGCAACAGAGCGCTTATCAAAATCCTTATGTGATCCAAGTACGTTTTCTTCATTTGAGCTTGCGAGCAGAGCAAAGTTAATTGGAACAAAAGAATTTCCATCACCCCAGCCAACAGTAAGAAGTCGGAATCCCTTTTTATATTTCATGGTCACATGGTCAAAAACTTTGGATACCAGTTCTGATTTTTTGTATCCGGCTTTTGCATGCAAAGTATCATCAATGATAAAGGCATCTTCACGTTCATCACTCGTAAGATCACGCATAAACTGATTTACCACCATTTCAGAAAGCAGTGTAGTAAAGCGTAGCCAGTTTGATAGACACAGGCATAATCCTCCTACGGTTTTTTGTTTTGTGGTGATTCAATTATACCATGTAGGAACGGATATATGCCTTTTTTACTGTCAAAAATATAAAGTTTTCAAGGTACTAACACACTTTTTGGTGTGGGAAGTTTAAATTACTTACTTTTTGACACTTTTTCTAACGTAAGAGCATTTACTTTCCCCGATATATAGCATAAAATAATCTTGGCACAGATGTCAAAATGATACAAGAAAACGGAGGTAGCAAATGGATAAGAAAAATTTCAGCAATCCAGTTGATTTAAAGAGTATTAAGGTTACAGACGAGTTTTGGCATAGAGAGCAGGAGTTGGTTCGGACACAGGTCATTCCCTATCAATGGGAGGCATTAAATGACCGTGTGCCCGGAGCAGCTCCAAGCTTCTGTATGCATAATTTCAAGGTTGCAGGGAAGATGATGAGGGAGAAGCAGACAAAGGGGAAGGATTATGTAGCGCCAACCTATACCTTCCGTGGCTTTGAAGCATTACCTGAAGATCCACAGCATCCTGATGATGATAAGTTTTTTGGATTCGTATTTCAGGATACAGACTTTTCAAAATGGATTGAAGCTGTGGCATATTCTCTGACACAGCATCCTGATACAGAGCTGGAGAAGATCGCAGATGAAGCAATCGATATTGTCTGTGCAGCACAGCTTGATAACGGCTATCTGGATACATATTATATTATCAACGGCATGGATAAGGCGTTTACAAATCTCAAAGATCATCATGAGTTGTATTGTCTTGGACATTTGACAGAGGGGGCTGTTGCATATTATGAGGCAACCGGAAAAGACAAACTGTTGAAGGCGGCATGCAGATTTGCAGACTATGTGGCAGATTACTTTGGACCTGAAGAAGGGAAATGTAAGGGCTATCCTGGTCATGAGATCGCAGAAATGGCATTAGTCCGTTTATATCAGGTAACAGGAGAAGAGAAATATTTACAGCTTAGTTGTTTCTTCCTGAATCAGAGAGGAACCATGCCAAAATACTTTGCACTTGAAGATGAAGCAAGAGCAAAGGCGGAGGGAACAGGCTTTAAGGCAAATGAAGATCCTATGAGCTATTCATATTATCAGGCGCATAAGAAAGTGCAGGCTCAGGATGAAGCAGTAGGTCATGCGGTACGTGCAGTCTATCTGTATTCAGGTATGGCTGATGTGGCAAGGCTGACAGGGGATGAGGAGATGCTTGCCGCATGTGAGCGTCTTTGGAATAGTATCACAAGGGAGAAATTATATGTTACAGGTGGTATCGGAGGAACACATATTGGAGAATCCTTTTCTTTCCCATATGATTTACCAAACGATACTGCTTATTCAGAAACTTGTGCAGCAATCGGGCTTGCTTTCTTTGCACGCAGAATGTTAGAAATCAAAGCGGACAGGAAGTATGCCGATGTAATGGAACAGGCACTTTATAATACGGTATTAAGTGGTATGGCATTAGATGGAAAGAGCTTTTTCTATGTAAATCCCCTTGAGGTAGTGCCACAGGCCTGCCACAGAGATGACAGAAAGGCTCATGTAAAGGCAGTCAGACAAAAGTGGTTTGGCTGTGCATGTTGTCCTCCTAATATTGCAAGGATTGTCAGTTCAGTGGCAAATTATGCTTACACAGAAAATAAAGATACATTGTGGATTCATTTATATATGGGAAGTGTATTGACCAGGAGAATCGGTGAAAAAGAGCTTCATATGAAGCTTGAAACGAAAATGCCTTGGGAAGGAACGGCTAAGGTAGAGCTGTATACAGAAGAAGCAGTGGAATGTACGTTGGCATTCCGAATTCCGGGTTGGTGTAACGATTTTCGTATAATTCCGTCTTCCGGTGCTGATGTAACAATGACAGAAAAGGATGGTTATGTATATTTGACTGGCCTGTGGAAAGATGGAGATTGTATTGATTTGGATTTCCCGATGGAAGTACATATGCTTGCGTCAGACACCAGAGTGCGTGAGGATATTGGCAAGGTTGCTTTTACAAGAGGACCGATTACCTTCTGTATGGAGGAGGCAGATAATGGTAGAAATCTGCATCTTTGCCGTGTGGATAAGAGTCGTATTCAGGTGGGAGACAAGTGGAATGTTTCGGTTGAAATGTCTAAGGAACTTGGTCATAACATGGCTGTTTTAAAAGTTCCGGGACTTAGGCAGGAGGAAAGCCCCATGCAGCAGGAGAATCTGTATACAGAGTATAGGCCAATGAAGGAAACGAAGACAGAGCTTACTCTTGTGCCATATTATGCATGGAATAACCGTGGCGAGGGTGAAATGAGTGTATGGATAAGGATATAGCCTATTAAAAATATGTTCTGGCGTTGTGAGATGTGGCAGTATCATGTACGAGAGGGCGGCTTCCTGGATTGTGATACTCACTCTAAAAAACAGTTCAGTTGTATGATATGATCAATAGTAGTGTTTACAGTCATAATTTTGTTTGTGGCAAACCTGTTGAGTAAAATAATGAATAGTTCAGCTGAAGGTTTATCTAACGTGTCCGGTGGAGAATTGACAAGAAAAGATTTCTTTGAGAAAAAGGCAATTACAGTAGAAATCAATGAGATAAATGGGGCTGCTATTAAAATGGTAGATAATCTTAGAGAAGTAGTGGATAAGACAACAGAAGTGAGTACATCATTATCAGCTACATCTAAGGGAGTCAATGATACAGCTACAACAGTATTGAATGCTACTAATGAGATTTCAATAGCAATAGAGGAAATTGCAAACGGAGCTTCGGATCAAAGTAATGCAGTTCAGAATATGGCTACAAACCTAACAGAGATTAAGTGGATTTAGTGGATTATATGGACTGTATGGACAAAGGGAATGGGGTATAAACTGGAGGAATAGCTACGAGCAGAGCAAAAGGAGTAACATAAACGCGATGGAAGTTTACTTCCGAGAGTGTTTATGATGCTCCTTTTATTGTGCGACAGCACCGACGGCGAGCGAAAATGCGAAGCGTTTTTGCGAGATGGAGGCTCTGCGAGTAGCGTTTGTCATTTTACGAACGAACGGACATGAGCAACGGAGCGCAACGCGCGGGAGTTGTGAATGGCCGTAGCACGCGGGAGCGCGAAGCGCGGAGTGGGCGGTCTGAGCGGTAGTGAAGCGAGTAGGAACTCGACGGCAGGAGCGGGCGGGGCTTCTCACATAAAATCCTGCCAAAATCGGAAAGGTTTTCCCCTCACCTTCAATATATACTATACCTGTAGCTACAACAAAATAGAAAGGAGTGTTAGTGTGTACAGAGAGTTAATTCAGAACAGTCTTGATTACATCGAAGACAATGTCAAATGTGATATCACTGCGCAGGAGCTGAGTGACAAAGCAGGTTTTTCCCTGTTTCATTACTACAGATTATTCCAGACAGCGGTAGGCTTGCCTGTTATGCAGTATATTCTGCGCCGCAGATTGCTGCATGCAATTTATGAGATAAGCTGCGGTGGCAAAATGATTGACGTTGCTTTGCTGTACGGGTTTGAGACCCATGCTGGATTTTACAAGGCATTTGTTCGTGAATTTGGTTGTACGCCTGCACAGTACCTAAAAAGGTACAAGGCGAAAAAGCCATACAGGATTAATATTTTGAAGGAGGAACATTTTATGATGACACATAAAAAAGTAACAGGTATTTTGAAAAAATGGGGTATGGAGAATGCAGTGGTTTCTGATATTTACTATGAAGGGACCGGCAACAGAAGCGAGAATGCATTTTATATAGGCGAGGACTATGTATTGAAATTCTCTGCAAACCTTGGAAAGCTGAAAAATCATATTGAGATTTCCAAGGAGCTTGAGAATGTTGGTCTGTCAGCGGCAACACCGGTGAAAACCCTTACAGGAGAAGAATTTATTGCAGACGATGAACTCTTTTTTTGCCTGACAAAGCGCCTTGTGGGAGAGCAGATAAAGCCCGGCGAGATGTACGAGGGTGACGCTATAGGAAAAGCCCGCTTTGTGGGAGAAATGATAGGACAGCTTGACACAGCCCTTGCAAAGGTTGAGGTGTTAGTAGAGGAAGCCAACATTTTTGAACGTGTGACGGGCTGGGCAATTCCGCAGTTACAGGGAAAGCTTGATTTACCGGAACAAATGCTTGCGGACTATACCGAATGCTTTGGCAAAGTGTATACTAAACTTCCTAAGCAAATCATTCACAGAGATCCCAATCCGGGAAATATCATAATGGCAAAGGACAAATGGGGCTTTATTGACTTTGAACTCAGTGAGAGGAATGTTCGTATATTTGATCCCTGCTATGCAGCAACTGCAATTTTGTCGGAAAGCTTTGAGGAAGATGATGAGGAGAAACTGAGTAAGTGGATTCAGATATATCGTAACATTTTGCACGGATATGATGATGTAGTGCATCTTACGGAAGCGGAGAAAAAGGCGGCTCCCTATGTGGTATTGTCCAATCAGCTTCTTGCACTTGCATGTTTTGCAGACAAAGAAAAATTCCGGGAGGTGTATGAGACAAATAAACGCATGACAGAATGGCTAATAAGTAAATTGGATAACTTAAAAATAAGCTGAGTAAATCCCTTGTGCTGACAATTTGTTGGCTCAAGGGATTTTTGTAAATAAAATATATGATATTTATAGAATATATAATAACTACATTAAGATTAATGGTTGAAATTCTCTGAAAAATCAAGTATAATATACTTTAGTATTTATACAAATCAACGGGGGTTAAATATCATGGCCAAACAACAAAACTATAGCAAAAAAATAATGTCACACGAGACAATTTTAAAGATTATGCAGTGGCTGCCGATAGCGGTAGCGTCCATATTCCTGATTAAGAATATCATTTCGGGTAGTATGACTGCTACAATTGTTATCGGTTTATGCCTTGTGATTTTTGTGGGACTCTCGGTTGTGTGCAAAATCCGCAATGCAAGTCTTTATGTAAGGGAACTTGTTTTGGCAGTTGCATTACCGATTTTTGTCTGTATCATTTCGCTATACAGCGGTGCGGCATACAGTGATGACTTTTTGTTGTACATTGCGGTTATGGGGCTTACCGGACTATTGTTGGAGCCGAAGTTTACCAAGATTCAGACGGTAATTATTGAAATTATTTTGGTGGTTTTATATGTTGCGCATCCGGAGAAGACAGAGGGCTTAAGTCAGTATCTTTTATGTGCGGCATGCTTTACCTTGGCGGCAGTAATGGTAATTTTTGTGATAGGAAGAGGCCGTTCCTTTATTGAAGTCAGTGAGGAACGTGCGCGAGAATCTGAAAAACTTTTGGATTCCGTAAGAAGTATGGGACAGGAATTGCAGCAGGATTTTGCAAACTCCTCTGCAAAAATCGAGAACAGTACAAAGGGCTTACAGGAAGGCTCTGCGGCAATTACCAGAGGTGTCGGTGAAATGACTGACAGCTGTATCGTGGTTCATGACAAGATTAAAGAAGCGGAGAACCAGATTGACAGGTTGAATAATGAAGTGAGAACCTTTGAACTGGCGCTCGGCGAGAACCGCAAAAATGTGGGTATTCTGAATGAACAGATGAATTATGTAAGCGATATTATGAATGAGTCCGGCGTTGTATTTAATGCAATGGAAGAACAGATGCATGAAATTGTAGGTATCGCAAGACAGATTAATGACATTTCCTTCAGATTGACAATTTTGTCCCTGAATGCATCTGTGGAGGCTGCCAATGCCGGGGCTGCGGGAGCAGGATTTGATGTACTGGCATCTGAGATGAGGTCTCTTTCAGAAATTAGTACCGGTTTCTCCACTCAGGTTTCTGAGGCGATTGATAAACTTCTTGAGAAAGTGGAAAAGACCTCTGAGAGAATTTCCGGCAGTGAGGAAGCGTTTGCAAGGTCGGAGGAAACCATGTCAGAACTTGTAGGCAGTATCGAGAAGCTGAACCGTCAGTTTGAAAGTCTGTATGGTAATATCGAAGAACAGAATAACAGTATCAGTCAGATTGATTACATCTTTGACAATTTGAACCAGAGAGTACTTGATATGCATCAGAACTCTCGTGAAAATCAGGGTGCTGTTGAATCCATCGTAGTTGCCATGAAGAATTATAAGGATGATGTAAATAAAATAGTACAGAATACACAGAGTGTTTAACGTTAAAAGTCTTCCCATTGCAATGGGGAGACTTTTTTATGAAAAATGTGTGAAATACTTTTGGTTTTCTTGAGCCCCGCCGCATATTGTGGTAAAATAATTGAAAAATTGTTTGATGAAAGGTTGTAGGATGAAAACTTCCATACGACGTCAGTTTGCATTGATTTTCATAGGACTTATGGCGGGTACAATTCTCTTGTGCTGGCTGATGAATTCTCTGTTTTTGGGAAAGTATTATATCCGCACCAAGACCAGAGTTATTTATGATGCTTATGATACCATTAGCCAGGCGGCAAACAGTGACAGTTATTCTTCGGAGGAATTTCAGGAGGAATTAAATGCGGTCTGCAACAAATATAATATTACGGTATGTATTATGGATGCAAATTCCCAAACAAAGTATGTTTCCAAAAACGGTGGACAGCAGTTGGAGCTTAGACTGATGGGCTATATTTTCAGATTGCCTATGGAAGAAGCAAGGATTGTGGAGGAAGGTGTGGATTACAGGATTCAGCGGACCGGAAATGCAGGGGATGAATTTTTGGAGATGTATGGCCGTTTGAGTACGGGCATTTCGTTTATTATGAGTACACCGATTGAAAGTATTAATGAGAGTGTGAATATTGCCAACCGCTTTTTCTTTTATATCGGATGTTTGGGAGCTGTTGCGGGAGGTATCATTATCTGGCTGGTATCTCGAAAGATAACAAGACCTATTTTAAAATTAAGTGATATATCCGAACGCATGGTGCATCTTGATTTTGAGGCAAAGTACCAGGAAAATGCACGTAATGAAATAGATGTGTTGGGAGAGAATATAAACAAGTTGTCGGAGTCTCTTAAGAAATCTATATCTGAATTAAAGACAGCCAACAATGAGTTGCTTAAGGATATTGAAAAAAAAGAACAGATGGATGAGATGCGAAAGGAGTTTTTATCAAATGTATCACATGAGTTGAAAACGCCCATAGCACTTATTCAGGGATATGCTGAAGGGTTGCAGGAAGGCATTTATGAAGACCCGGAAAGCAGGGCTTTTTATTGCGAAGTCATCATGGATGAAGCAAATAAGATGAATAATATGGTTAAGAGACTCTTAACCTTAAATCAGTTGGAGTTTGGTAATGATATTGTTAATATGGAACGCTTTGATGTGGCAGAACTGATTAGGAGCTGTCTTAATTCGGCGGATATTCTGATAAAACAAAAAGGAATAGAGGTGCGCATGGAGGTGCGTCACCCGGTTTATGTATGGGCGGATGAATTTAAGACGGAAGAAGTGTTTATGAATTATTTGTCCAATGCCATAAATCACTGTGAAGGTGAAGGATATATAGACATTAAAGTAGAACAGGCCAAAAACACAGTGAGGGTAAGTGTGTTTAATACAGGTTTGCCGATACCGGAAGAGTCGTTATCACGTGTATGGGATAAGTTTTATAAGGTGGACAAGGCAAGAACCAGAGAATACGGTGGCAACGGTGTTGGGTTATCCATCGTAAAAGCTATTATGGAATCCATGAATCAGGACTATGGTGTAAGTAATTACCTTAACGGTGTGTTGTTCTGGTTTGAATTGGAGGCAGGAAATTCGGAGAGTTTATGAGGGAAGAAACAGAAGTTATATTAACAAAAGTTATGCTGGTTGGAGTTGATACCGGAGAAGAAGAGGACTTTGAGCACTCTATGGAGGAACTGAAAAGTCTTGCAGAGGCGTGTAATAAACAGGTAGTAGGAATTATTACTCAGAAGATGGAAGCGGTGAATAATGCATATTATATTGGTTCCGGAAAGGTGACAGAGGTAAAAGAATTTGCGGC
>CALYZQ010000037.1 GCA_945609985.1 uncultured Lachnospiraceae bacterium
TTGTACAGCCCAGACAGGTTGTTATGTATCTTTGCAGAGAGCTTACGGATACTTCATTTGCTGACATCGGTAAAATGCTTGGTAAAAAAGATCACACTACCATTATCCACGGTGTAAACAAAATTGCATCTGAAGTAAACAGCAATGAAGAGTTAAGGAACAAAATAGACATCATTAAGAAGAAAATTATACCCTCTTAATCCACATTCTGATGTGAGTAAGATGTTAATAATTTTAGTAAACCTGTTGAAAACTTTTTTAATGGAAAAAGGTGTTAAAATATCTTGTGAATAACTATCAAGTTATCCCATGATTATTCTTGATAAATTCACATCTTATCCATTCCCTTTTTGCCATAAAAATAGTATAATAGAAATAGTTTTACACATATCAACATCTATTATTAATTATAATACTAAATTCTTTAATAATTTATATTATTTGCGCAAGCCAAAAACACACATTTGAGACGAAGGGAGTTATACACACATGAAGTTAGTATGTACAAAATCAAATCTTTTAAACGGATTACAAATTGTTTCAAAGGCTGTTCCAAATAAGACTACCATGTCTATCTTAGAATGTATTCTGGTAGATGCTACAAAAGGTATCATTCAATTGACCGCTAATGATATGGAGCTTGGTATAGAGACCACAATTGAAGGTGATATTGTGGAAAAAGGTATCATTGCTTTAGATGCTAAGGTATTTCTTGAAATTGTAAGAAAGCTTCCCGACAGTGATATTACCATTGAGACAGATGCTTCCTTCAAAACAGTGATTACCTGTGAGAAGGCTAAGTTTACCATTATCGGTAAATCCGGTGAAGATTTCTCTTACCTTCCCGTGATTGAAAAGGAAAACCAGGTGATTGTAAGTCAGTTTACTTTGAAGGAAGTAGTAAGACAGACTATCTTCTCTATTTCTGACAATGACAATAATAAGCTGATGACAGGTGAGCTTTTTGATATTAATGGCGATGAATTGAAGGTAGTTTCTCTTGACGGACACCGTATTTCTATCCGTAAGATTCAGTTAAAGAACAGCTATGATCCGATTAAGGTTGTAGTTCCCGGTAAGACTTTGAATGAAGTAAGCAAGATTTTACCCGGTGATGCGGACAGTGATGTAACGATTTCCTTTACTGCAAAGCATATTGTGTTTGAATTCGGCAATACTGTTGTTGTATCCAGATTGATTGAGGGAGAGTATTTTAGAATTGATCAGATGCTTTCCAGTGATTATGAGACTAAGGTTACCATCAACAAGAAAGAGCTGTTAAGCTGTATTGACAGAGCAACTCTTCTTGTAAAAGAGGGTGACAAAAAGCCCATTATTATCAATATAACCGATGAAAGCATGGAGCTTAAGATAAATTCCATCGTGGGTTCCATGAATGAAGAAATTGACATCGATAAGAAGGGTAAGGATTTGATGATTGGTTTCAATCCCAAATTCTTAATTGACGCGCTTCGCGTTATTGATGATGAGGAAGTAGACCTTTACATGGTTAATCCCAAGGCACCCTGCTTCATCAAGAACGAGGAAGAGAGCTATATTTATCTTATTTTGCCTGTAAACTTTACAACAGTAAGTTAAAATAATTTTATTTGGAGATTTTATGGAAACTATATACATAAAAGACGATTTCATCAAACTCGGCCAG
Source organism: uncultured Lachnospiraceae bacterium (assembly GCA_945609985.1). Taxonomy (GTDB): domain Bacteria; phylum Bacillota; class Clostridia; order Lachnospirales; family Lachnospiraceae; genus Acetatifactor. The sequence goes on from CALYZQ010000037.1 coordinate 1,667, forward strand.
GCTTTAAAGCTCGCCGGTCTTGTGGAATCCGGCGTTGATGCCAAGCTTGTAGTCCAGGATGGTCTGGTAAAGGTAAACGGTGAGATTGATACCCGCCGTGGCAAAAAGCTGGTTCCCGGAGATACCTTTGAGTATGAAGGACAAACCGTCAAGGTTGAATCAAAATTATTATTCAAATAAAGGTGAAATATGATTATCAAATCAATTGAGCTTGCAGATTATAGGAATTATGATTCCCTTACCATGGAATTTTGTGAGGGAACCAATATACTGTACGGTGATAATGCTCAGGGTAAGACTAATATTTTAGAGGCAATTTATGTTGCTTCCACTACTAAATCCCATAAGGGCAGCAAGGATAAAGATATTGTAAATTTTGACAAGGAAGAGGCTCATATAAGGACTTACATTGAGAAAGAAGGGGTTAATACCCGAATTGATATGCATCTTCGCAAAAGTAAGTCAAAGGGTATTGCCATTGACGGTCAAAAGATTAAAAAAGCTGCTGATTTATTGGGACTTTGTAATGTTGTGTTTTTTTCGCCGGAGGATTTGGGTATTATCAAAAACGGTCCTTCTGAGCGCAGAAGATTTGTAGATATGGAGCTTTGTCAGCTGGATAATTTTTATCTCTACAATCTCAACAATTACAACAAGATTATTAATCAGCGTAATAAGCTTCTCAAGGATATGTATATGAATCCCCAGCTGAAGGAAACCTTAAATATCTGGGATATGCAGCTTGTCTCTTACGGAAGTAAGATTATTGAGAGGCGTAAGCTTTTTGTAGAGCAGCTGAATGAAATTATTTATGACATACATAAAAAGCTTTCCGGCGGTAAAGAAGAATTAACCATCAAATACGAGCCGGATGTGAATATTGATGAATTTGAACAGAAATTAAAGTACAGTCAAGACAGAGATATCAAGACCAAAATGACTTCCGTGGGACCCCACAGAGATGATTTTTGTTTTTTGGTGGGAGATACGGATATCAGAAAATTTGGTTCTCAAGGACAACAGAGAACTGCGGCGTTATCCTTGAAGCTTTCAGAGATAGAGCTGGTAAAAAAGATTACGAAGGATACTCCTATTTTACTTCTGGATGATGTACTTTCAGAGCTTGACAGCAATAGACAAAATTATCTTTTAAACAGTATAGGTGATATTCAGACAATCATTACCTGTACCGGTTTAGAGGAGTTTGTAAATAACAGATTTGAAATTGACAGAGTGTTTAAAGTAGCTAACGGTGAAGTAACCTGTATGAATCATGCAGATGAAGAGCCGGGCGGAATGTGAGGCAATCATGAGCGCAGAGAACATGAGCAATACAACTGTAGAGAATGAATATGGCGCGGATCAGATTCAGATATTAGAAGGTTTGGAGGCTGTCCGTAAAAGACCGGGTATGTACATTGGTACTACATCCAGCAGAGGTCTTCATCATTTAGTGTATGAAATTGTAGACAATGCAGTAGATGAAGCTTTGGCAGGATATTGTGATACCATTGATGTTACCATTAACAAAGATAATTCCATAACTGTTATAGATAACGGTCGTGGTATTCCCGTAGGTATCAATCAAAAAGCAGGTATCCCTGCAGTAGAAGTAGTATTTACTATTCTGCATGCCGGCGGTAAATTCGGCGGTGGAGGATACAAGGTTTCAGGTGGTCTCCACGGTGTAGGTGCATCTGTTGTAAACGCTTTATCAGATTGGCTTGAAGTAGAAATCAGTCAGGATGGTAAGGTTTACAAGCAGCGCTATGAAAGAGGTCATGTATGCTATCCATTAAAGGTAATAGGTGAATGTCCTGTGGAGCATACAGGTACAAAGGTTACCTTCCTTCCGGATGCTACTATTTTTACAGAGACTACAGAGTATGAGTATGATGTTTTAAAGAGAAGACTCCGTGAAATGGCATTTTTGACCAAGGGACTCCGCATTATTTTGAGAGACAGCAGAGTGGTAGAGGAAGTTCCTGCAGATACCGAAAATGTTCAGATTAATGAGCTTTTGGAAAGAGCAAATCAGGATGCAGAGGATTCTGCAAAGGAAGAGGTATTAGCAGAGTATGCAAATACTTCTGTCAGTGATGACAAAGCCAAGACAGGTGGTAAGATTGGTAAGTCTCACATGGTTACTCTGGATGACGGTTCCAAGCAGAAGGTTATTGAGTTTTACTATGAAGGTGGTATCAAGGAATTTGTTACCTACCTGAATAAGAGCAAGACCCCTATTTATGAAAATATCCTTTATTTTGAAGGTGAGAAGAATAATGTGTATGTGGAGGTTTCCTTCCAGCACAATGATTCCTACAATGAAAGTGTATTCAGCTTTGTAAATAATATTAATACCCCTGAGGGTGGTACTCATTTACAGGGCTTTAGAAATGCAATTACCAAGACATTTAATGATTATGCCAGAAATGCAAAGCTGTTAAAGGATAATGAGCCCAATCTTTCCGGTGAAGATATCAGAGAAGGTCTCACTGCCATTGTAAGTGTAAAGATTGAAGACCCTCAGTTTGAAGGTCAAACCAAGCAAAAGCTTGGAAATAGTGAGGCGAGAGGAGCAGTGGACAGTATTGTAAGTGAACAGCTTACATATTTCCTGGAGCTAAATCCTTCCGTAGCAAAATCAATCTGTGAAAAATCTATTTTGGCACAGCGTGCGAGAGAGGCTGCAAGAAAGGCAAGAGATTTAACCAGAAGAAAGACAGCTCTTGAAGGTATGGCACTTCCCGGTAAGCTTGCAGATTGTTCCGATAAGGACCCTAAAAACTGTGAAATTTACATCGTTGAGGGGGATTCCGCGGGTGGTAGTGCGAAGACAGCCCGTTCCCGTGCTACTCAGGCTATTTTACCTCTCCGTGGTAAGATTTTGAATGTAGAAAAAGCAAGACTTGACAAGATTTATGCCAATGCAGAAATCAAAGCTATGATTACAGCTTTCGGTACCGGTATTCATGATGACTTTGATATTACAAAGCTTCGCTATAACAAGATTATTCTCATGACTGATGCGGACGTGGATGGTGCACATATCAGTACTTTGCTTTTGACCTTCCTCTACCGTTTCATGCCTGATTTAATCAAAGAAGGTCATGTATATTTGGCAAAGCCGCCTCTTTATAAGCTTGAGAAAAATAAAAAGGTTTGGTATGCCTACAGTGATGAAGAATTAGATGCAATTCTCAAGGAAGTAGGTCGTGATCAGAATAATAAAATCCAGCGTTATAAAGGACTTGGTGAGATGGATGCAGAACAGCTTTGGGAGACAACCATGGATCCCGAACGCAGAATTCTGCTTCGCGTAAACTACGATGAAGAGATGGAGTCTGAGATTGACCTTACCTTCACTACTCTTATGGGTGATAAGGTAGAGCCCAGACGCGATTTCATCGAAGAAAATGCTAAGTTTGTTAAAAACCTGGACATTTAATATGTGATTTTCACAGAAATGAGGATATTATGAACGACGATATTTTTGATAAAAATCCTGAAGTGGAAGTAGACAAAATCCACGAAGTGGATTTGAAAGAGAGGATGGAAACCTTTTACATTGATTATGCCATGAGCGTAATAGCGTCCCGTGCGCTTCCCGATGTAAGAGACGGTTTAAAGCCTGTACAGCGTCGTGTGCTTTATTCCATGATTGAGTTGAATAACGGACCTGATAAGCCACATCGTAAGAGTGCCCGTATTGTAGGTGACACTATGGGTAAGTATCACCCTCACGGTGACAGTTCTATTTACGGTGCTTTGGTAAATATGGCTCAGGATTGGTCCACCAGATATCCCTTGGTTGACGGTCATGGTAACTTCGGTTCCATGGACGGTGACGGTGCTGCGGCAATGCGTTATACCGAGGCAAGACTTTCCAAGATTTCCATGGAGCTTTTGGCTGATATCAACAAGGATACCGTAGATTTTGCACCTAACTTCGATGATACGGAGAAAGAGCCTGTAGTTCTGCCCAGCCGTTATCCCAATCTTTTAGTAAACGGTACTACCGGTATTGCAGTAGGTATGGCTACCAATATTCCTCCTCACAACCTTCGCGAAGTAGTGGAAGCAGTTATCAAAATTATTGATAATCGCGTATTGGAAAACAGAGAAACCACTATTGAAGAAATTCTTGACATTGTAAAAGCACCTGATTTTCCTACCGGTGGTTTGATTATGGGTACCAGAGGCTGTGAAGAAGCATATCGTACCGGCCGTGGTAAAATAAGAGTACGTGCCGTTACCAATATCGAAACTCTGCCCAACGGCAAGAGTCAGATTATTGCTACCGAGCTTCCTTACATGGTAAATAAGGCAAATCTGATTATCAAGATTGCCGAATTGGTTAAGCTGAAAAAGATTGATGGTATCACTGATATCCGTGATGAGTCCAATAGAGAAGGTGTCCGCGTGGTAATTGAGCTTCGAAGGGATGCCAATGCTAATGTGATTTTAAATCAGCTGTACAAGCATACCCAGCTTCAGGATACCTTTGGTGTGATTATGCTTGCGCTGGTAAACAACGAGCCCAAGGTTATGAATCTTCTTCAGATGCTTACCTATTATCTGAAGCATCAGGAGGATGTTGTTACCAGAAGAACCAAATATGATTTAAATAAAGCTGAGGAAAGAGACCATATTTTACAGGGTCTTCTTAAGGCTTTGGATTTCATTGACGAAGTTATTTCCATTATCCGTAGCAGCCAGAACACACAGATTGCAAAGGAAAGATTGATTGAGCGTTTCGAGCTTTCTGATGCTCAGGCTCAGGCAATTGTAGATATGCGTCTTAGAGCTCTCACCGGTTTGGAAAGAGAGAAGCTTGAGAATGAACATAAAGAACTGGAAATCCGTATCAATGAGTTAAAGGCAATTCTAGCTGATGAAAAGCTGCTCCTTGGTGTTATTAAAGAGGAGATTTCCATCACAGCCCAGAAATATGGTGATGATAGAAGAAGTAAGATTGGCTTTGATGAATTTGATATTACCATGGAGGATTTGATTCCCAGAGAAAATACTGTTATTGCCATGACAAGCTTAGGCTACATAAAGCGTATGACAGTGGACAACTTTAAGGCGCAGAACCGTGGCGGCAAGGGTATTAAGGGAATGCAGACCATCGAAGATGATTATATCGAAGATTTATTGATGACTACCAATCATCACTACTTGAATTTCTTTACCAACTTCGGTCGTGTTTATAGATTAAAGGCTTATGAAATTCCTGAAGCCGGTAGAACAGCGAGAGGTACTGCAATCATTAACTTATTGCAGCTTGCTCCCGGAGAAAAGATTTCTGCCATGATTCCGATTAAGGAATATGATGACCAGAAGAATCTTTTTATGGTTACCAGAAAGGGTATCGTAAAGAAAACTGCTCTAAGTGAGTTTGCGAATATCCGCAAGAACGGATTGGCTGCCATCAATTTGAGAGATGATGATGAGCTGATTGAAGTTAAGACTACAGAAGCCGACAGAGAAATATTCTTAGTTACCAAGCAAGGTATGTGTATCCGCTTTAAGGAGACGGATGTCCGTGCAACGGGCCGTACCTCCATGGGTGTTATCGGTATGAACCTATCCGATGGTGATGAAATCATAGGTATGCAGCTCCAGACACAGGGCGATTCCCTGTTGATTGTCTCTGAAAACGGTATGGGTAAGCGTACTTATCTTGAAGAGTTTACCGTTCAGAAGAGAGGCGGTAAGGGCGTTAAGTGCTACAAGATTACCGAAAAGACAGGTGATGTTATCGGTGTGAAGGCTGTTACTGATGATAACGAGATTATGATGATTACCACAGAAGGTATCATAATCCAGCTTCGTATGCAGGATATCTCCACACTCGGCAGAATTACCTCCGGTGTAAAGATGATTAATCTTGATGAAGGTATCAAGGTAGCCCAGATTGCAAAGGTCAGAGAAAAGGTTTCCAACGGTGACCAGGAATTTGACAATGTAGATGATGCTTTAGAGGATATTCCTGAGGAAGAGGCAGAAGAAGTGACCTTACCTAAGGAAGAAGAGGAATAAATTAAGACATAAAGTGCCGACTGTTTAGTGCAGTTGGCACTTTTTTATGAAACGATCATATATTTCGTTATAAAATTTGTGGTATTTTAACTAGATATTAATATTGAATTGTGCTAAAATTTGATTTGGTTTTAAGACGAGTACATGAAACAGTTTTATGTGTCTCGTCTTGTTTTACGATAGAATATAGAAAAGAGGCGCATTAAGATGGAAGCATATGGCATATTTAAAGATCTTGCCATAATCATTATTTTTGCAAAGATGTTTGCTATTATTGCGAGAAAGTGTAAAGCACCGCAGGTAGTTGGTGAAATTATCGCCGGTCTGCTTATCGGTCCCAGCATTTTAGGACTCGTAGAGCAGTCGGATTTTCTGGTACAGATGGCAGAAATCGGTGTAGTACTTTTAATGTTTTCAGCAGGTCTGGAAACCAACCTGAAGGATTTGTTAAAGACAGGTCCCAAAGCGTTTCTGATTGCCTGTGCCGGTGTATTTGTTCCACTCATTGGCGGAAGCTTGTTGTATATGGGATTTTACGGTACATCACCCTGGGGCTCCGAGGAATTTTATAAGGCAGTATTTATCGGTGTAATTATGACTGCTACCAGCGTAAGTATTACTGTGGAAGCACTTAAAGAGCTTGGAAAATTAAAAGGAAAAATCGGTACTACTATTCTCAGTGCAGCCATCATTGATGATGTAATCGGTATTATTGTATTGACCTTCGTTATAGGCTTTAAGAATCCGGATTCCAATCCCGGTAAAGTAGTAATTTCTACTATATTATTCTTTGTATTTGCTATTGTAGTTGGATTTATCCTGTTTCAAATATTTAAGAAGATTGACAATAGATATCCTCACACAAGAAGAATCCCTATCCTGGGTCTGGCACTTTGCTTTGCACTTGCATTTCTGGCAGAGAAATGGTTCGGTATTGCGGACATCACCGGTGCATATGTAGCAGGTATCATTCTTTGCTCAATCCGGGATTCCGAATATATAGCTGAAAAGATGGATATCAATTCCTACATGCTCTTCGGACCCGTATTTTTTGCCAGTATCGGATTAAAGACCAGTATTGACAGTGTAGATTCCGCTTTACTTATTTTCTCTGTAGGATTTGTGATTGTTGCTTTAGTTACCAAAATAGTAGGTTGCGGTCTGATGGCAAAGCTTTGCAGATTCCGTATGGCAGATTCTTTAAAAATTGGTGTGGGTATGATGACCCGTGGCGAAGTGGCACTGATTGTAGCCCAGAAGGGCTTGTCCGTGGGACTTCTTGAACCCAAGTATTTCACAGCAGTTATTTTGTTGATTATCGTATCCAGCATTTCCACACCGATTATTTTGAAGGTGTTGTATGCGAAGGATAAGAATACGGAAGAAGCATAGAGAATAGATTTTAGAAAAAGTTGGTTTTAAACCAACTTTTTTTATTATACATAGTGGTTGAATTTATAAAAATATATTGTATAATAAAGTAAGAAAGTACGCAAGATAATACGTAAGTTATAGGAGGTATTTTATGGGAGATTATAAACCACCTTTTACAATTACAAATAAAATATTGGCGTATGTATCATCTATTTCAGAGAAGGTTGGACGTCTTTCGGCAGTCAGTAATTTAGAATCAAAACCTCACTTGAGAAGAAATAATAGAATTAAGTCTATTCATTCATCCTTGAAGATAGAGGCAAATTCTCTTTCTTTGGGACAGGTTAGAGATGTAATCAGTGGTAAGACTGTATTAGGCGAAAAAAAAGAAATCCAAGAAGTAAAAAATGCTTATGCTGCTTATGAAAAATTATCAGAGATAGAGCCATACAGTATTAAAAGTTTAAAGTTGTTCCATGGCATTATGACAAAATATGTTGTGGAAGAATCAGGCGATTTTCGTAAAGGTGAAGAAGGCGTATTTAATGGAGATGAGTGTATTTTTATGGCACCTCCGGCGCAATTTGTGTCACAGTTAATTAAAGATCTTTTTGATTGGATGAAGAAGGAAAAAAGTAATGTCCATCCATTGATTTTGAGTAGTATATTCCATTATGAATTTGTGTTTATACATCCTTTTGCCGATGGAAATGGCAGAATGGCAAGATTGTGGCACACGGCAATTCTGACAGAATGGAAACCGGTGTTTGAATATATTCCGATAGAAAGTCAGATTGAAAAGTTTCAGAATGAATATTATGATGCGATTGCAAAGTGTCATGTGGTAGGTTCTTCTACAATTTTCATAGAGTTTATGCTGTCACAAATAGATAATATTTTGGATGATATTTCTGTACAGATTAGCGAGGACAATGAACAACTTTCGGAATACATCAAAAGGTTACTTGAGGTTATGGAATATGATATTCCTTACACAAGCAGTACGCTTATGGGTAAGTTGGGGTTGAAATCAAAAGAAGGTTTCCGCAGGAATTATTTGCGCCCGGCAATTGATATGAACTTGATTCGTATGACAATTCCGGATAAACCCAATAGTAGAAATCAAAGGTATGTTAAGGAGTAATAGAATCAAGGTGAGTGAGCGGACAAAAAATGAGAATCTATGCCGTGAACAGATATAAATTAAGAGGCCGCCGCATCTTACGATGCGGCGGTCATTCAATTTATTTTATAATATATAATCCCGCAGCTGATTTGGAGTAATCCTCAGGCTGCGCGAGAAAATCATTCCAGCCGTAGTAGAAAAGTGCACGTTTGGGCTCAAAGAAGCAGAGCATATCCCAATTAACAAAGCAACTCATCAAATCCTTGCGGACATAGGGTAAAAGAATTTCTTTAATACCTTCGCTTATAAGTTCAATGTATTCCTCTGCAATTTCCTTCAGCTCCTCTCTTAAAATGTCTTGAATTTTCTGATGCGTTTCCTGATTGAAAATAGGAAGCTGGACTGACAAACGATTATCTTCCTTTTTTAGAAGTCCCTTTTTCAAAAATTCTGCTGCCATAGCTTCCTCGTGTACGGACAGCTTTCTTTTCGGATTTTCAGAGAGACTGATAAGCAGGGAAATATTGTTGCCGTCCACCCATGTATCTCTTCCTAATCTCCAGTTATTATCGTCAACCTGTTCACAGGGAAAAGGATCTATTTCATAATCATTTCGGAACAGTACTTTTCCATAATCAGCGGTTATAAAGCTCTGCTCAAGGCATGACCATGATTTATCACGCAGTTTGCCATAAATGGAATCGTTAAAAATCTCATCAGGCAAAACATAATGCATGGTAACATTGTAATTTCTGTCGGCCTCTTTCGGATACTTACTTCCGTTTTTACTTTCATAGTACTTTTCGCCGATATCACAGATGATATAGCCAGCCTGAACATACAATAACCACATTAAATAGCTGTAATCAAAATGATTGCCGTAGAAATCAAGTGATGTAATCATGTCTTTGATGCCCAAAAGCTTATGGGTAATTCTCTCTCCAAAATGATTATCATGGAATATGTCACAGGCAAAGAGCTCTGCCTGCATGTATTTTTCTCTGGGAAAGATACAGCAGTTCGCCAGATACTTGCCTTTTGCAGGAGAAATAAGTAGTTGCTCCTTTTCCATCTTCTCAATAATTTCCTCCAGATATACGGGTGCAACCCCCATCTCATCAGCGATTTCATTTACATTTTTGGCTTCGTTACGGCAGATAACCATAACCTGCGGACAGATTTTGGAGCCTTCCATAAGGAGGGAAGCCTTCTGTGCGGAGTAACCCCAAAACCAACTTACATCAACAGGTGCATATGCTGTTTTTCCTATGTTGTTCATATTATCAAACCTTTCTTTCAGACTTTTCTTTGCGTCAAACAAACGCCGTTTCACCGTTCCCACCGGGATGCAAAGGTCATTGGCGATTTGGTTGACAGATTGCTCTTTGAGATAAAAGCGTACAATGATTTCACGGTAAATTGCAGCAAGCCTTGAAAGAGAATAGTTCAGTGTGGAAATATCCTCCGAAGCGATGATGCTTTCAATGGGTTGTGGAAGCTCGGCAGCCATACCGCCCGCCGTTTCTATGGGCAGAGTATGATTCTGCTTATGGGATATGTAATCCGCGTATTTATTTCGCGCCATCCTCCAATACCAGGAATGAAAGCTTATAAATTCTTTTTTACTTGCGATTGCCCGTAGAGCTTCATACAAAATATCCTGCGCTAAGTCCTTTGCGGCTTCCGTATCAGAAATACGCTTTACGCAGAACAGATATGTAGCTTCTATCAGCTCATTTGTAATAAAATCATTCATATGCGTTACCTCATGCAAATCGATTTACGCTTAATAAGTCTGTAAAGGGATAAAAAGGTTCGGGGAATTTTTTGTGGGTGAAGGGGTACTGGGGGAGGGGATACTATGGTAGCCGCAGGCACGCTTCCGCTATGCTTCGCATCGCAGCGGTACTAAGCTCGAAGGCGCAATATTTGCACCTTATACCTCGCTAAGTGCCGGCGTGCTCAGAATGCACTGCTTGTACCATAGTATCCCCTCCCCAGCACCCCTTCATCTACAAAAAACTGCTACACCTTACGATGCAGCAGTCTTGCTATTTCTTTATACCATCAACTCATAAATCTTTGTCACATCCTGCTCATCCAGAGATACAAATCCTCCGAGTCTGCCACTGCGGCCATCACCGTAGCAGGCGGTGTGTGCCATGTGGGGGATGTCCTCCTTCTTGGCGCCAAGCTCTGCAAAATTAGAAGGCATGCCGATGGACTTTAAGAAGCGACGCAGTGCTTCGATACCCTCAAGGGCAGTTTTCTCAGGATTTGTAAAATCCATCTGACAGCCCCAAACACGGGTAGCCAGCTGAGCAAAGCGCATCACATCCTTCTTGTAAACATAAGTCATCCACGCAGGGAAAACCACTGCCAGACCGGCACCATGGGCACAATCATATACGGCAGACAGCTCATGCTCGATGTCATGGCTTGCCCAATCCTGGGAACGGCCTACACCGCAGGAATTATTGTGTGCCATCATACCTGCCCACATGATATTTGCTCTCGCCTCGTAGTTGTCGGGGTCGGCGATAACACGGGGAGATTCATGTATCATGGTAAGAAGCAGTGCTTCAATCATGCGGTCGGTAACCTCTACCTCTTTGGTAGTGGTAAAGTAACGCTCAAACAAATGTGCGCAAATATCAGTGATACCGCAGGCTGTCTGGTAAGCCGGAAGTGTCTGTGTCAGTGCTGGATTCAAAATAGAGAAGGTAGGACGAATTCCCTCGCCGGAAGCGCCGCGCTTATACATACCGTTTTCATTGGTGATAACGGAGTCCGGTGAGCCTTCACTGCCGGCAGCGGCAATAGTAAGAACGGTACCGATGGGCAGAGCTCTGTCGATAGGTTTACCCTGATAAAAATCCCAGAAATCTCCTTCATAAACAGCACCTGCTGCAATTGCTTTTACGGAATCAATGGTACTTCCACCGCCTACAGCAAGGACAAAGTCCACACCTTCCTTGCGGCAAAGCTCGATACCCTCATAAACAAGACCGCTTCTGGGATTAGGTTTTACACCGCCAAGCTCCACATAAGAAATGCCTTCTGCATCCAAAGACTTTTTTACTCTGTCCAAAAGACCTGAGCGGATAACACTGCCTCCGCCGTAGTGCAAAAGCACCTTGCTTCCTCCAAAACGCTTTACATATTTTCCTGTATTATTTTCCTGGTCCTTACCGAATGCAAAATAGGTAGGACTGTAAAAAGTAAAATTCTGCATGTTTATACCCTCCATATGATTTAAAGTCATCATGAATATGGTAATATACAATGCAGAATTTTAATAGGTTTATTCTTGTTTTGTATTATTCATTTTTTGCGCATTAAGCTTTTTTACATACAACGGTAACCATCATAATTCCATTATCACAGCGGGCAAAAATATCACCGTTCATCTTGTTCATCAGCTGGCGGCAGATATAAAGACCAAGTCCGCTGCCGCTGTTGTTACCGGTATTGGAACCACGCCAAAAGTGTCAAATATATGAGGAAGCTCGTTATCGGAAAGTGTACATCCACTGTTGCTTATAGTAATCAGGCGACAATTCTCTTCATCGGAAAAATCTATCTTGATGAACTTGCCGTCACCATATTTTACGGCATTTTCCAGCACATTTTGCAGCACCTCTACCATGCGTTCTTTATCACCCGCAAGCAGGCAGTTGGTATAGTCTGCAAGTGTAAAATCAGTAGAAAGAAGCTTCAGTTTGTCAGCATAATAGGCTTCAATTTCGTTCATAACCTCAGACAAATAGAATTCTTTGTTGTTAACCTCCAGAGATAAAAAGTCTTCCTTGGAAGCCTTCATGATTTGTGAAATATAATTCTCTATTTCATCGGTTTTTATATTGATATTTTCCGCTATCTCCAGTTGCTTCTCCTTATCCTCATACAAGCCCTTGGACAAAGCCTTCGCATATAGCTTGATGGCAGAAAGAGGTGTTTTGATATCGTGGGACAAGGAGAGAATCAGTGTTTTCTTTTCCTTTTGCAGCTGCAATTCTTCAATTTTTTGTTGTTCCAGCTTTTCTCTCAGTAAATCCATTCCCCATACAAAACGGCCAAAGAAGCGGCTTTTATTTTCCTGCAAAGGAACGGTAAGATTTCCCTTGGAAAGCTGATAGGGAACCTCTCTTAACAATTCAAATCTTCTGATAAGATGCTTACGCAGATAGAGTAAAAGTGCAAGGATAAAAACTGCCATGACACACAAGGAAACATTGGTAGCCAACAGATAGGCAGTGTTATCTGTCTGTTCACTCACATATTCAATCCGATAATAGGTTTCGCCAATCTTACGGATGACATAGTCAGCGTTACCGCCTTGCAAAAATTCTACGTCGGGGGAATCGGACTTTATCACTGACTGAATCAGGGGGTATATTTCATAATCAAAGTCTATGTTCTCAGGACGCTCGTTCTCAGATTGTGCATGCTTAGGATGCTCATCTGCGCCCTCAGAAAGCTCCCTGCATAAGCGTTCTATCTGCACCCGGTATTCCCGACCCATTGTTTTACTCTGCCTTGCCAGTGTGAAATTGGCAATCCCTATAATCAATATAATAGCCGAAAGGGTTATCAAAATGATTTTGTTAAAGGTTTTCATGACTACTCCTCATATCGGTATCCCACACCCCATACGGTAAGGATGTGTTTGGGATTTTTGGTATCTTCTTCAATCTTTTCACGAAGCCACTTGATATGTACGGTGAGGGTCTGTTGCTCGGAAAAGCTGTCAAAGCCCCAAATCTTATTAAACAAAAGCTCCTTGGAGAGAGCCTGCCCTTTATTCTCAATCATATAGAGAAGCAAATCAAATTCCTTGGCAGTCATCTGCAGGGGGGCTCCGCTTTTGGTAACCTGTCTGTTTATTTTATCCAACACAAGGTCACCGCTTACCACGGTATCACTCTGATATCTGCGTTTAAAGATACCGCTGATTTTTGCCAGGAGAATGTCAATGTCATAGGGCTTTTCAATATAGTCATCTGCCCCCAGGATAAGACCGTTTAGCTTATCCTCCTTGGAATCCTTGGCACTGACAATCAGAATGGGAGTGTTTTCCTGTTCCCGAATTTTCCTGCATACCTCAAAGCCGTCAATGCCCGGCAGCATAATATCAAGTACAACAAGCCTTGCGCCGTATTTTTCATACAGCGACAAGGCCTTCTCTCCGGTCTCCGCCAGGGAGACCGTATAATTCTCAGCTCGTAGGAAATCTCTAAGCAGTTCTGCAATTTCTCTGTTATCCTCCACAATGAGTATGTCAGTCATAGTGATATCAAATCCTTTCTGCGTAGCAGGCTCTATTTTACCATCCCATCTCAAGTAACCAGTTATTCAGTGCCCGCTCTCTGTCCCGGAGGTCACCGGTGTTTTGTACTTTATCTAATTTATACTCTCCTTTGATGTTTCCGTCAACAATATACATAACTCTGGTGCATTTTGCGGCTACCTTTACATCGTGGGTCACCAGCATAATGGTGGTTCCTTCGTCGTTCAGCTTTAAAAGCTCCTGCATAACTTCGTCGGAGGAGGTGCGGTTTAATGCACCGGTAGGCTCATCTGCAAAAATCATCTTGGGATGATTGATCATGCTGCGGCAAATGCAGGCGCGTTGCAGCTGACCGCCGGAGACCTCCGTGATGTCATTGTCTGCAATTTCAATAATTCCCAGCTTGCGCATCAGCTCCTGACCGTACGCGGTTTTTTCCTTGCGGGTAGCAGTGTTTTCTTCCGACTGAAAAGCGGGAAGAAGAATATTGTCCAACACCGTGAGATTTTTTAACATATACATCTGCTGAAAAATAAAGCCCATCTCATTGAGTCGCAGGTCAGCAAGCTCCTTAGCGCTTAACTTTGTGATATCCTTTTCCTGAAAAAGAACGGTTCCCGCAGTGGTGCTGTCCATACCGGAAACGGTATAGAGGAGAGTGGATTTGCCGGAGCCGGAGGGTCCCATGATGGCTACCATTTCACCCTCGGATACAGAGAAATTTACATTGCGCAGAACGTTGTTCTGGCGTTTGTTTACAATATAGGTTTTACATAAGTCCTTAACTTCCAATATATTTTTCATGATAGATTCCTTTCGTTCATAGATGATTATTCAATGTTAGAGCTCTCTGAGGAGGAAATGGTTCTTGTGTATTGAGCTGTTAAAAATGCGGATAACAATGTTGTTACAAGAACAAGCAGAGGATAAATTACAAATACCTCCAAGGGCTTGATGTCATATTCTACGCCGTAACCTGCTCCCATCATCTTAAAAATAGGAGTAATCAAAAGTTCCGTCAGTGGTGTGGATAAAGCTACGGCTACAATTGTGGAAAGCAGTGCAGCAATGCCAAGTCTTACGGTATGATATCGAACAATGGCATTGTTGGAAAAGCCGATAGCTTTTATAATGGCTATTTCTCCTCTTTCCCTTGCAATGAAGGAGCGCTCCATCAATACGGTAATCAGGATGATAATTACAAAGGTTACCGCTAGGATAAGGTATTTTACACTGTCCAGTATATCTGCAACGCCGACCATGGTGGCAACATAATCACCTGCCGTCCATATCTTGTCCGTATCAAAGATTTCCTTCATTTTTTCAACGCGGTTTTCAATTTCTTTTTTGTCAGGGTTATCCGTAAAATCAATTTGAATGGCAAAGAAGCCGGCGGTTTGTCGATAATCAATAGGTGTGTCCTCATGGAATCTGACACCCTCACCCATGTTGTTCATGGACTGGAACAGTGCCGTAATCAAATACTCATGATCACCGCCCATATGAGTGATGGTTATGGTGTCACCGATATTTACACCTAATTTTTCGGCAGTCATTTTGGTAATGGCAATCTCTTCCGTGTTCTGAGGTGCGGTGCCTTCCATGTACGCATAATCTTCGATTTTAGTGCGGTTTCCCTTCATTACCTGTGATTTGACTACATTATCCCCATTGGTGAGTGTCAGATTTAACATTACTTCGTTGCAGCATTTTGCCGGCATACCGTTCTTTAAAAGCGTGGTTTCTATTTCTTCAAAGTACTCCTGTAACAGCTCCTCACCATTTTCGCCCATGCATTTCATCTGTCTGTCTTCATTGGAATAATAGGCATCACTTTGTATCATGGCAAAGGTAGTAACAAGCTTATCACTTTTCAAGGTATTTACGCTGTTTGCAAGAATCAATACCAGCATCAGGCACAGTGAAAAGGCGAGAATAATGGTACCGAAGCGTTTTGGATTGCTGAGCACGTCATTGACTGCCAGAAATTCAGGGGTTTTCATATGGCTTCTGTTCAGGCGAAGGAAGCTCTTTTTGTGAAAGCGTTCTCCGGTGGAACCGCTTCGGATGGCATCCACAGGGGTATAGCTCTTTACTTTTTTGGTACAGCCGAAGCCAAAAAGCATAATGATGATAACGACTACTATGGAGCAAATTACATTAATCATATAGTTTCCTGCAGCACCGATAAGGGTTGTCTCGGAAACACTGTTCAGTAACATATTTCCAAAGGGAATACTGACAAAAAATCCGATAAGTACACCTACTATAGAGAGTACAAAGTATTTCACCAGATATAAGCCACGGATTTTCTTGTTCCGGATACCGATTGCTTTCATTACGCCGATTTCACGGAATTCCTCCGTCAGGGTAAAGTTGATGGTAAATTTAAGTACAACAAAAGCGATTGCAATCAGACAGATACTAACAATGAGCAGAATGCCGGCGATAATCATATCCATGACATAGGTCATCTTAAGCATGTCTTTTTCGCCCATAAAGATAATACCGCCGTCTACCAAACTCAGTGCTTTTTCTACGCTCTTGATATCAGATGAGTTGATGTAGAATAAGTCACCTGTGTATAGGCTTGCCACTGTTTCACTGGCAATCAGCTTATCATAGTCCTTGCTGTTTACAATAAAGCGGGTCATACCCATCATATCAGAACCCAGTACGGCATCCTTGAAGCTTCCTGCAATTTTCAGGGTAATGGAAACATCCTCGATTTTGATTTCCAGCATGTCACCAATTTGCATATTGTTCTCGCGGATGCGCTTTCCGGAAAGCCAAACGGTTCCTTCTTCTACCGGCTTGAGAGGGTTGTTGTTTTCATCGAAATAGGTTATCTGGGCATCCTCATAAGCCATTAACACAGATGTATTCTGCATGGTATCCAGAGGCTCACCGTCATAAATAAGGTTATCCGGATTCATGTAAATAACCGGTTCGATACCGTAGCTGTCAATTTCTTCAACATTATTAAGCAGCTCTGCAAGATCCGACTGATCTGCTTTGTTCATGGTAGCCGCAAAATAATCCTGCACGCCTGCCTGCTCAAAATAATAATCCAGACCGCCCACTACAGATATGATATTGTTGACACTGCTGGATACAAACATCGCCGCAAGAATCACAAACAACAGTAAAATGATATTCATGGTTTTCTTGCGCTTTAAGTCTCTTTTTAAAATATGGAAATACATTTTCTTTCTCCTTTCCTTCCTGTGAGCCTCATTATAAGGAAGGAATTATTAAATAATCCTTAAATCCGTTTTATAAGTTAAAAATGACAATTTATCAATAACATATGAGAATATGACATTGGTTTTTCTTCATTACTATTTTAAACTATTTTTAGTAAGGAGACAAATATATGTCTTTGAAAGGAGAAGATTATGGCATTTTTAAAGGTTTATACAAGAGAAGCAACAGGTGATAAATATCCTCAGTCCCTGGCGGGCAGTATTCATTTTGCATTCAGTGAGGACGGTAAGGAGTATACGGCACTGAACAGCAATTATGGTGTACTGTTTGCCCTGGCACAGCTAAGAGAGGACAATACTATTGACGCAAAGGATTTGCGTGAGCCTAAGATTTATAAGGGTGAGGGCGTTTATCATATTTTTGCAGAGAAGTGCAATCAGGATGGTACTTTATGTAGAGAAGATAAGGTACTGATGTGGACAACTACGGATTTTGTGAGCTTCGGTGAGCAGGAATATGTAAGCAGGGAGCAGTATCAGCAGGAAATCAGCGGGGCGCAGGAAGTGATTGAAATTTCCGATGTTATGCTTTCCGATATTAAGGACAGATGGTACCCCATTTACAGTGTAAGTGCGCAGGTGCCGGAAACTGTAACACTAGCAGACATGGAAGAGCTGGAAAAGGTGCAGGCTATCGTTACCTATTCTGATGGTTCCACGGATGAGAAAAGAGTGATTTGGGATACGGAAGGTATTACGAAAACTGACAAGGGTACTTACAAGGTGAAGGGTGAAATTGTTTCCAAGCCCATTGTGTTCCCCATGGCCGTGGGACTGGCAGACCCGGTTTTATTTAAATGGGAAGGCTCTTGGTACTTTATTGCAACCAACGATAATTTGGATGATATCGGTCTGTATGTGAGAAAGGCAGATACCGTGGACGGACTGTTTGCAGAGGGGATTGAGACCCGCTGTATTCTGGATTATGATGAGGAAAAAGGCTTTATCCAAACCTTCTGGGCGCCGGAGTTTCATGTAATTGGCGGTGAACTGTACATTTTGTTTGCGGTGGGCGGCAAGCAGTGGGCACCCCAGTGTCATATGATGAAGCTGAAAAAGGGCGGAGAAATTATGAACCCCGAGGATTGGGAGACGCCCGTGAGAGTGAAAAGACAGGACGGAAGTTTCTTAACTGAGAATGGCATTACTCTGGATATGACCTATTTTAAGGTAAAGGATACCTCCTATTTGGCATGGTCCTACCGTTTTGGTATCGGCACACCGTTGGATACCGGTTCCATGCTCTATATTGCCACTACGGATGAAAAGAAGCCCTGGGTGCTTACCAGTGAGCCGGTGTTGCTTTCAAGGCCGCTCTTTGGCTGGGAAAACACACAAGGAACTATCAACAACGAGGGCCCCTATCCACTGATTTTGGATGACAAGGTATATTTGGCTTACTCCGGCGGTGCGGCTTGCGGCTATTCCTATGCAGTCGGGTACCTGACTACATCCATAGAGGATGATTTGTTGCAGATTGAGAATTGGACAAAGGAGCCGGCACCTCTTTTGTGTTCTACCTATATAAACGGAATTGACGGCCCCGGTCACAACTCCTTCTTTGTGGATGAGGACGGTAAAATTATCATTGCTTACCATGCACAGGAGACAGACAAATTCTTTAAGAGATGCTCCACCATGCATAGAGTACATATCGGTAAGAACGGGTTCCCCTTCTTAAATATGTCGGCAGAAAGAGACTTGGCAGAGTCTTTGAAAAATGTAGAGCTGGAAGTAGCACTTACAGGCAATTAGTAAAAATGTAGAAATTCAGTTAAAATTTTCTACATGTGAAAAATGTCAAATTCATAGACAAAGTATAGTAAGAAGTGCTAAAGTATATGTAGATTATTGTTACATAAGAAAGGATTTTGACATGAAACGTAAGTTACTTTTAGCTACTATGATGATAGCGGCAACCATGCTGGTTGGCTGTGGCGGAGAGAAGCAGGATGATGTCAGCGCTCCCCTTCACACCATTGAATCCCAGCCCATTAATGATGATAAAGAGTCCGGAGATACTGTAGAATCTACAGAGCAGGAGCCGGAAGCTCCCAAGGAGACCACCATTACCGAGCGTGTGGTAGTGGATGGTAAGAAGCAGAGCTACCTTACCGGTGAGTGGAAGGATGAAGACGTAGTAAACAGAAGAAATATGGCTGTTATGATTCCCAACAATAAGCCTGCAATGCCTCAGTATGGTCTCTCTAAGGCAAGTATTATTTATGAGGCGCCCGTGGAGGGACGTATTACCCGTCTGATGGGCTTGTTTGAAGATTATGATGATTTGGACCGTATCGGACCCGTTCGAAGCAGCCGTGACTATTATGTATACGAAGCAATGGCCTATGATTCCATCTATGTAAACTGGGGTCTGGCAGTTCCTTTTGTAGGTCCTATTATCAACACCGACAGAATTGACAATGTAAGCCAGGCAGTAAGCGGTATCGAGAAAGCGGCTTCCGAGGCATTTGACCGTGTATCCAGACCCGGCTACAAGACCGAGTTTACCGGTTATTTATTTATCGAAGGATATAACAAGGCAGTGAAGCGTCTGAAATATGACACCAATTATGCTGACAGAGACCGTTTTGTACAGGCATTTACCTTTGCAGCTGATGACTGTCGCGCAGAGTATGCAGAGTATCCCGATGCTACCAAGATTTATCCCGGCGGTAAAGAGAAGAACCGAGGCGGTTACGGTGATGCAAAGCCTGTTTTTGAGTACAATGCAGAGGATGGTTTATACTATCGTTCCCAGTTTGGTGAGCCTCAGATTGATGAGATGAATGGTGAGCAGCTTGCAGTGAGCAATGTAGTGTTCAAGATTTGTCACGGTGAGGTAAGAGAGCCCGCTGAAAAGGATTATCTGGCATTTGGAGTTCACGGTACAGGCGATGCATATGTATTTACCAATGGTAAGGTGATTAAAGGTACCTGGAAGCGTGACGGTGATTATGCACCCAATCTGTTCTTAGATGAAAACGGTAACGAGATTGTATTTAATCAGGGTAAGACCTGGTTCTGTAACATTTGGGATGAGTATCAGGAGTATATCCTTATTGAGTAAGGTGAAACGTGAAATATACAAAAGCATTCATTAAGAAAAATCGGATATGGATAGGAATTGCTTTATTAACAGTGCTATTAAATGTGTTATCATGGAATAGCACTGTTTTTTCCGACTTTTATATTGAAAATATTTTCCCCATATGGGTTAACACCTATGGCAGACTGACTGGCATATTCCCTTTTTCCGTGGGAGAATGGCTGATAGTAATAGGTGTTCTTCTGGTGGCGGTAGCAATACTTTTGTTAGTGGCAGCAGGCATTGTAGGTATTGTATCCCTGATTAAGAGGAAGAGATTTGCGAAGTGGAGTGGTTTTCTCAAGAGCTTTTACGGGTTCTTTGGAAAAGTATTTGTCAGTGTATGCCTGATTATGACGCTGAATTGCTTTATTCTCTATCAAGGCAGTACCTTAGCGGAGAAAAACTTCGGGAAAGAAGACTTTACATACCATCTGGAAGAAGTGCTTAAGGTACGCAATTTTGTGGCAGGGAAGTGTAATGAACTGTGTGAAAAAGTGGAGCGCAATCAGGACGGCAGTATTGTGTATAGCGGAAGCCTTTTGCAGAATGGGAAGACCGGTGATATGAGGGCAAAGGCAGTTGAGGTGATGCAGAAGCTGGGGGAGACCTATGAGCAGCTTGATGGCTACTATCCCAGACCAAAGACGTTGCTTTCTTCGGATTTTATGTGCCAGCAGTACATGTCCGGTTACTATTTTCCTTTTTCTATGGAGGCAAATTATAATGATGTAATGTACATAATGAACTATCCCGCCACCATGTGCCATGAACTTGCCCACCTACGGGGCTTTATCTTAGAAGATGAGGCTAATTTTATCAGCTACCTTGCTTGTATTCAGTCGGAGGATGTTTATTTTCAATATAGCGGATATTTGAGTGTATTGGGGTATCTGGAAAATGATTTGTACAAGGCAAGCAAAAAGAATCCGGAAGCCTTTCAGGAGGCGGCTTTACAGGTGCCGCCTATAGCGATAGCATCTTGGGTGTACGAGGATGATGTCTTTGTAACTGATGAGGAATGGGAACGTATCAACAAAAAGGCTGTGCTGGATACCGAGGTGGTGGATGCGGTGTCGGATGCCTTTGTGGATACCAATCTGAAGCTTAATGGTGTCTCTGATGGAAGACTCAGCTACAGCAGGGTTGTGGAGCTGTTGTTGCAATACTACGAATAAATAAAAAATTTCCAAAAAATTTTTTATTACCCCTTGACAACCGAACGATTACCATGTAAAATAACCAATGTTGTGACGCAAGGCAATGTATGTTGCGTGGATTTCTAGTTTGGGCCCAGATAGCTCAGTTGGTAGAGCAGAGGACTGAAAATCCTCGTGTCACTGGT
>CALYZQ010000038.1 GCA_945609985.1 uncultured Lachnospiraceae bacterium
ACCGCTGGTACCACCATGAAACCGGCAAGAAATGCTACCGCCGTATCAAAAATCTCAATATGATTTACGGACTTTGACAGATTGGTTTCATCCTTGGTATAGGAACCATAGGTTACCATAATACCCATAGCCAGACTTAAGGAATAGAACAACTGTCCCATTGCCGCACACACCGTCTTAATAGAAAACTTTGAAAAATCCGGCAATAAATAATACTTTACTCCTTCCATCGCACCGGGCAGTGTCATAACATATATGGAAATAAATATGGAAATAACCAACAATACCGGCATTAAAAACTTGCTGATTTTCTCAATACCCTTCTCTACACCAAGCAAAATGACAAGTGCCGTAATGCCGAAGAAAATTGCAAAATACAAAAGAGGAGAAACCGAATCACCCACGAATCCTCCAAAATAACTGTCTTTCGCTGCCTCTATGCCATTACCTGAAAGAAACGTAACCATATACTTTGTCACCCATCCACCGATTACACAATAATACGGTAAAATAATCATGGGAACCAAAATGGCAATATGACCCAAAAATCCAAATTTGGAATGCAATACCTTATATGCTACGCTTGGACTCTTCTTCGTCTTACGTCCGATACCGATTTCCGTTGCCATCAGGGTAAAACCGAAGGTCAGTGCCAGGATGATGTATACCAGAATAAAGATACCACCGCCATACTGTGCTGCCAGATACGGGAAACGCCAAAGATTACCCAGACCTACCGCACTGCCGGCTGCTGCCATTACAAATCCGATTCCACCGGAGAAACTACTTCTTTTCTTTTCCATGCTAAAATATCCTCCAAAATAAAGTCTCCTATTATAATAACACATTTTCCGCAATTAATCTACACCAAATCCACTTGAGTATGTAAAAAAAATCATATATAATGTTTGCAGAATTGCGAAATCATTCGCAGGCATCACATGAGGAGAATATCATAATGAAGATTGTATTGCAAAATCTGACAAAGAAATTTCCAAGCCGCACCAAAAAATCAAAGGATGAGGTTGTGGCAGTAAATGATTTTACCTTTGAGATCCCGGACGGCAAGCTGATTGGTCTTTTGGGTCCTTCCGGCTGTGGCAAGAGTACTACCTTAAATCTGATAAGCGGACTGCAAAAGCCCACAAGCGGTAAAGTCTTCTTCGGAGAGGATGATGTTACCGACCTGCCCGCCGAGCACAGAGGTGTTGGGCTGGTATTCCAAAGCTATGCGTTGTACCCCCATCTGACCGTAAAACAGAATATCACGTTCCCTCTGGAGAATCTGAAGGGTATACATAAAATGACCAAAGAAGAAATGGCTGCACGTGCATTAGAGGCTGCCAAGCTGGTTCAAATTGACACTCTCATGGACAGAAAACCTGGCGAACTTTCCGGCGGTCAGCAGCAACGTGTGGCAATTGCAAGAGCACTTGTAAAAATGCCCAAGGTACTTTTATTGGACGAGCCTCTCTCCAATCTGGATGCCAGACTGCGCCTTCAGACCAGAGAGGAGCTTCGCAGAATTCAGCGCGAGACTAAAATTACCACCATCTTTGTTACCCATGATCAGGAGGAGGCCATGAGTATCTCCGATCTGATTGTGGTGATGAAGGATGGTGTGATTCACCAGATTGGAAAACCTCAGGAGGTTTATGATGATCCCATAAATCAATTTGTGGCAACTTTTCTGGGCACTCCTCCCATCAATATTTTCCACGGCTACGTGGAGGATGGCAGACTTTTTATCGGTAACGAAGCCGTACTGTCCGTTACAAATGTTCCAAACCAGGAAGTAACTGTAGGAATCCGTCCCGAAGGCTTTATCCTTGATGAAAACGGTCCTCTTACCTGTAAATTAAACCGTGTGGAAGTCATGGGCAGAGATATCAGTGTGGTTTCCACCCACGACCTTTGTGATAATGCGGCAATCCGCTCTATCATCGATGCCGAAAATAACGTGGACACCAATTCCGAAACCGTACACTTTGCTTTAAAGCCTACCAAGGTTCACCTCTTCCATAAGGGAACCGGTGAGCGCATCCGTTTCGAGGTATAGATTATGGATAAGAAAAACTTAAAAGGATGGCTATATCTGATTCCGGCATTCCTTTTTCTTGGAGTGTTTATGATATATCCTCTGATTGATGTATTTATATATTCCTTTGAGGAGGGATACAACTCCGCTTCCCAGAATTTTTACGGAGTTGGACTGTACAATTACTCTTACGTGTTACATGACCCCTACTTTTTGCAGGCTCTGAAAAACACCTTTATATTGGTAATTATCACTGTTCCTGTTTCCACGGGACTTGCCCTGTTAATCGCAGTGGGGCTAAGCTCTATCAAGCCTCTCAGGGAATTATTCCAGACCATTTACTTTTTGCCCTACGTAACAAACACTTTGGCTGTCGGCCTGGTATTTATGATTCTCTTTAAAAAGACAGCTTATTCGGATGGCCTGATTAATCTTCTTATCAACTTATTCGGCGGTAGCAGTGTCGACTTTATTGACGGTCCTTATTGGGCAAAAATGCTTGTTCTCTGTCTGTACACAATCTGGGTGGTTATGCCCTTTAAGATTTTAATTCTCACCAGTGCACTGGCAAGCGTTAATCCGATTTATTACAACGCTGCAAAGGTGGATGGTACCTCCGCCTTCCGAATTTTCAGACGTATTACCCTGCCCATGATTTCACCCATGATTTTTTATCTGGTAATCACAGGCTTTATCGGTGCTTTTAAGGCTTACAGCGACGCAGTGGCACTGTTTGGCACTAACCTAAACACAGCTGAAATGAACACCATTGTAGGCTATGTTTACGATATGCTTTACGGTGACAGCGGAGGCTACCCCTCCTTTGCATCCGCAGCAGCAATCATCTTATTTGTTATTGTACTTACCATCACCTGCATCAATTTGCTGGTGAGCAAAAAGCATGTACATTATTAAGAAGAAAGGCAAAACAATGGATTATCTACAAATATCTAAAGCAGCAAATATACGTAAAAAAATAACAAGCGGTATTATTTATGCTCTGCTGGCAATCTGGGCAGTGATCGTTTTGTTCCCCTTTTATTGGATGCTACTCACCTCAGTAAAAAGCTACGGTTCCTATAATGCAGAGCATATACCATCCTTTTTTACGCTGTCGCCCACCCTGCAAAATTATGTGGACGCTTTTACTACGGTATCCTTGGGGAAATATCTTACCAATACACTTATATTTACCCTCATTACCACCGCCATCATGATGGTAGTAATCGTTCTGGCAGCCTTTGCCTTTGCCAGACTTGATTTCAAGGGTAAAAATATTGTATTTACACTGTTTCTTTCCCTGATGATGATACCCAACGAATTGGTAGTAATCACCAACTTTGTCACTGTCACCAATTTGGATATGCGTAATTCCTTCCTGGGACTGATACTGCCCTCCGTCACCTCTGTATTTTACATATATCTGCTCAAGGAAAACTTTGCGCAGATACCGGATGACTTATACTATGCGGCAAAGGTGGACGGAACCAGTGATTACAGATACCTGCGCAGGGTGATGATACCCATCTGCAAACCCACCCTGATTACCATTGTAATTCTCAAGGTTATTGAATGCTGGAACTCCTATGTATGGCCCAGACTCATTACAGACGACCCGGATTATTATCTGGTATCCAACGGTATTCAGGAAATCCGCGAAAACGGTTTCGGCCGTGAAAATATCCCTGCCATGATGGCTGCTGTTGTAGTGATTTCTCTTCCTCTGATTGTGCTTTTCTTAATCTTCAGAAGGAAAGTCATGGAAGGTGTTACGAGAGGAGGTACCAAGGGATGAGACGAATGTTTAAATTACTGTTTGCAACACTCCTTATGATAGGAACATTATCCCTCACGGCATGTCACGGCTCCACCGGAATGGAGGCGTTTAACCTACCGGAGGAATTTGACACCACCCAAACGTACGAGATTACCTTTTGGGCAAAAAACGATACCAACAAGGCACAAACCCTTGTGTATAAGAAAGCCATCGAAGATTTCGAGGCACTTTACCCCAATATCAAGGTGAATTTAAAGCTATATACCGATTATAGCAGAATCTATAACGATGTCATTACCAATATTGCAACAGGTACCACTCCCAATGTGTGCATTACCTACCCCGACCACATTGCCACCTATCTTTCCGGCAATCATGTAGTAGTTCCGCTGGATGAACTGTTCGCTGACAATAAATACGGCTTTGACGGAAGCGAATTGCTTTTTGACGGTCCTGCCATGGAAGAAATAATTCCACAGTTTTTAAAGGAATGTGCTTTTAACAATCATTATTATGCCATCCCCTTTATGCGTTCTACGGAAGCATGCTATATTAACAAAACTTATGTGGAAGCTCTTGGCTATACTCTGCCGGAAACCCTGACATGGGACTTTATTTGGGAGGTAGCGGAGGCCGCAACCGCAAAGGATGCCGATGGCAACTTTTCCGTAAACAAGCAAAAAGTAATGATACCTTTTATCTATAAGTCCACTGACAACATGATGATCCAAATGCTCCGGCAGCAGAGCGCCGGCTATTCCACCTCTGACGGTGAAATACAAATTTTTAACGACAGCACTCAAAATATCCTTTATACAGTAGCTGAGCACGCAAAAACCGGTGCCTTTTCCACCTTTAAAATTTCCAGTTATCCGGCCAACTTCTTAAATGCAGGTCAATGCATCTTTGCCATTGACTCCACGGCAGGATCCACTTGGATGGGTACAAATGCACCACTGTCAGATATCAGCGATGAGGCATTGGTCAGATTTGAAACGGAAGTAAGGCCTATTCCACAGTTTGACCCTAAGAATCCACAGATGATTTCTCAAGGACCTTCCATCTGTGTATTTAATAAAAGCAATTCACAAGAGGTGCTGGCTTCCTGGCTCTTTGCCCAGTATCTGCTCACTAACGATGTGCAAATCGGCTACTCCATGACGGAAGGCTATGCACCGGTGACAAGCAAAGCCCAAAACTCTGATATTTATCAGGATTACCTTTCCCGCATGGGCGAGGATAACAATACTTACTATGACGTAAAGATAAAAGCAACCCGTCTGCTTCTTGACAATGTGGACAACACCTTTGTCACTCCCGTGTTTAACGGTTCTGCTTCCCTCAGAGATGCCGCCGGACAGATGATTGAGGAAGTGACAAAGTCCGTCAGACGAAAGGCAACCGTAAACGAAGAATACATGGAAAAGCTCTATGATGACATATCTTCCCTGTATCATTTAAATCGTATCGGACCTGCTTTTTCTGCCAAGGCTGACTTGGGCGCACTTCCCACAGCTTCCGTTGTTTTATTGGTCTCTCTTGCCTGCATATGGTTGCTAATCGGCGCCTATGTATTGTACACTTTTAGAAAAAACAAAAAAATCATTGATTTTATAAAACTTTGCGTTATAATATCAATGGTTGTATAAATAATATAGAAAAGAGGATTACTTATGAAAAAAGGATTAATTGTATCTTTAGCTCTTAC
Source organism: uncultured Lachnospiraceae bacterium (assembly GCA_945609985.1). Classification (GTDB taxonomy): domain Bacteria; phylum Bacillota; class Clostridia; order Lachnospirales; family Lachnospiraceae; genus Acetatifactor. The sequence continues at coordinate 5,524 of CALYZQ010000038.1, forward strand.
CCTCGTTCTAGCTTTTGCAGGCTGTGGCAAGGGTAGCGATGCAGACGTAAAGTCTGAAGGCGTAATGACTCACGCAGAGTACATAGATGCAGCCCTCGATACCGAGGTTGTTGTTGAGACCTATGTACAGGCAAAGCAGTCCTGGTGGGACAATAAGGCTACCCTTTATACCCAGGACAAAGACGGTGCATACTTCATCTACAATGTAGCATGCTCTCAGGAGGATTATGATAAGCTGGTTCCCGGTACCAAGATTCAGGTTAAGGGTTACAAGGCTGAGTTCTCCGGCGAAATCGAAATCGCTGACGGTACCTTTGAAATCATGGACGGCAACTACGTTGCTCCCATCACTGATGTTACTTCCTTACTTGGAACCGATGAATTAATCGACCATCAGAATGAGTATGTAGCATTCAAGGGTATGACTGTTGAAGCTGCAGGTCAGGATGCAGACGGTAATGACGTAGCATTCCTGTACAACTGGGATGGCTCCGGTGAGGACGGAAACGACCTGTACTTTAATGTTTCCTTAAACGGCAATACTTACACCTTCACTGTTGAGTCTTATCTGTGCGACAACACCACTGATGTTTATGCTGCTGTAAAGAACTTAAAGATTGGTGATACCATCGACATGGAAGGTTATCTGTACTGGTACGAAGGCGTTAACCCTCATATCACTGCTGTAACTGTTAAATAAGTAAGCTAAACCAAAGTGCCTGTGAAATTCACAGGCACTTTTTGTGTGAGACGGAGGATGCCTGCTGCATGATAATCTGTTTTACCGGAATGATTCTATGAATCTCTGCTTTTATCATCTCCTGCTCATTAACACTTAATCCCACATGAACGATATATAACAAATCCGTACATACTTTTTTGCGCTTTTTTAAATGTTTTCGGATACCCTTTTTCCAAACATTTTCATGACTTCCATAAAGCAACCCGGCCAATACCATACTCTTCTGACCGACTACCATATAAGGGCTAAGCTTAAAGGTATTGCACAAATTGGCTGCATATACACCAATACGCCTCTCTTATGCAAATAATCAGTGCCGGCAAAAATATAACCCGTCTGAATATGCGCTTTTACTTTCTCAATATCTGCACATATTTGACTTGCTCTGCTTCCTCCTGCAGCCATTTTAGCCGCATGCAACACCAGCATGCCCAAGCCACTGGATACCTGCTCCGCATAATACCTGCAATCAGCTTCATCAACCTGTTCCACATGATTATCATTCCTCACTTGCTTATACAATCATTTGTTTTGACAGCATATCTACTGCAGACATATAATCTGCCATTTCCACTTTGCGAATGGCTTTATTGACCGCATCGTCCAGAGGTTTTCCCGCATACTCACATCCCCTGATACCTTCCAGAAGTTCAAGTAAGGTGTCCTTGTCCAAAGCATACATGGCATTTTCCATTTCTTCCAGTATCTCGGCAAATTCGTCCATCTGCAGTACTCTGAGTTCAGTCGGTGCGGAAGTTTCTTCCGCCTCTTCAACTTCTTCTGCATCAGCAACGACAAGCGCTTCAATCTTTAATAACCTTTTGAAAAAGTCCATATACTTTTCTAACAAATTGGCATTTTCCCGATGAATAAAATCAATCCTGTTTTCTTTTCCGGCAAACTCCAATTGCTTTGCAAGCTCCTGTATTTCCTCCGCACCAATGCTACCCATAGAGCTCTTTATGCCATGTACCGTTATTGTGTAATTTTCCCAATCCTGTGCAGCATACAGTTCTTCTACGGCATTGTACATTTCTTTATAATCCTCGCAGAAGCTTTGCAATACCTCTATATAAGACTCCTCACCGCCGCAGTACATAATACCACGCTGCGTATTCAAGCCTTCCCGCTCCAATAATTCTAAAAGAGTGGGGGCTTCTTCTTTCATCTCTTTTGTCATCTCTTCCATACTCTCTTCCTTTTTTTCCTCTGTCTTTGTTTGCAATTTCACTTCCTGCTCTTGCTTTAAATCACCGATTATGATTTTCTCAGGCGCCAGATTCCTCTTCAGCACACGTTCAAACACGGAGCGCTCAATCGGTTTCTCCAAAAAGTCTGAAAATCCCAATGACAGAAGCATCTCTCGTGTTCCTGCAACCGCATTGGCGGTAAGTGCTACTATCGGAACATTTTTGAAATATGACCCCTGCTTCCTTCGGATATGTTTCATTGTCTCAACACCGTCCATTTCCGGCATCATATGGTCCATAAATACAAAGTCGTAATTACAGGACTCAATCTTTTCCAATGCTTCACGTCCGCTGTTTGCCGTGGTAACTTTAATGTTGTACCTTGACAAGAGACTTCCTGCCACGTGCAAATTCATCCTATTATCATCTACCACCAGAATATGTGCATCCCTCACAGTAAACTTATCAGCATTATCATCTGCATATATTCTATACTGTTTCTCGTCACCATTTAACACGGATGCTATGGACAAAATATAAAGTGGCTTATATAGCTTCTTTATCTGCGGATTATTAATCATCTTATCTTCCGCATAATCCAATACAACCACTATATCTTTTACTTTAGCCAATTCATCGAAATAGTCCTTGGCTTCACAATACTCAACAAGTCCCGTAAAAATATGCGTGAATTTTTCTTTTGCTTCTCTTCTTTGCAATTCTGCAAAGTTACGGCACATCCTGCAATTTACTTTTATCTGCTCAATCATGTGCTCAAGAACTTGCGTATACTCATCTCTAATGGTTGTCATCTTAAACTTTTCCAAGTCAAAATATGTAGCGGCATAAATACTGTTTCTCTCACGAATATCTGTCAATGCCACTTCCGACAACACAGTTTGAGGGACCACAAATTTGATAACTGTTCCCTTGCCCTGTTTACTATCTATTGTCATGGTACCGCCCATCATACGAATCAATGCTCTGGCAATTGCAAGGCCTAATCCCACACCACTTCCGCTTCTGTTTGTGCCTCCATCCACCTGATGAAAACCGGTACAAATCTTTGTAAGACTTTCCTCTGCAATACCAATACCGGTGTCCCGTACCGTTACCTGCAGATTGATTCCATAGCTTTCCTTGCGGAAGCCAAATCCGATACTGACGCATCCCTCTTCGGTAAACTTAATGGCATTATCCACAAGATTCATAATAATTCTGCGGAGCTTTTTCTCATCACCATACAAGGAAGCCGGCAAATTAGCATCACAATCAACAATCAGTTCTATTTTTTTATCTGACTTTAAAGCCTGAAACAGCGTTATTAAATCATTGATGGTAGAGGTAATGTTATAAGCTTCCTCTTCCAACTCCATTTTTCCGGACTGCAATTCCGAGAAATCTAAAATATTGCTTACTACCGCCATAAGACTTTGTCCCGCAGTCTGAACATCCTGCACTTTTTCCTTTACGGATTCGGGAATTTCCTCTCGAAGAACTGCTTCACTCATGCCACAGATAGTATTAATCGGTGTTCTGATTTCATGACTGACATTTGCAAGGAATTCATCCTTGCTATGCTCAGCCGCCTTTAATTCCTTTATCACCCCCTGTATCTGCCTGTCACTCTCATTTTTCTTTTTTACCCAAATATATGCCACAATCTCTACAACTGCCACATTTGCGACCTGTACCAGGAGGGTCAATACATCCTGGAATCCGGACAGCGGTATGCTCTTTAACATCACTCCGTGATATGCAAATATAAATACTCCAAACAGAATGGTCAAATATACAATCTCTAATCTCTCATACAGGCACAAAAAGATAATAAAGGCAATCATCAAAGGGATTCCACCTGTTAAATCGCCTGCCACATGTGAATATATCAACAGACTCAACTCCAGCATGATCGTTGTAAACTGAGCCCGGAACACATAGTTCTTACATTTGCCCAAATATATTATCCAGCTGACCGTTATTCCTAACAGCAATAGAAAATTTAACCAATTATCCCAACCGTATGTAACTGTACGAATCATCATAGCCACATTGTATATTGTATAAATGATTAATATCAGCCGTTCTATTTTCCTTTGTCCAGCGTCGGTCATATGTTCCTTTTCCATACCAACAGCCTCCTAATATAATTTAAAAGCATACCGGAACCTTACAGTTGCCGGTATGCCTGTACACTTCTAATATTTACCGAAACCTTCACCAAAGAAAGCTGTTTTCACACTGCTATCTGTATCAAATGCGAAATAATCGGTTACAGTACTTGCAGTATCTTCTCCCAACTTGTATATGGAAACCAGCTCCTTAACCTTGCCTGCCTGATTGGACAGTTCCACGCTTGCCGCCGCACATTCCTCACTGGTTGCGGAGTTATTCTGTACAACCTGGGATACCTGCTCTACCGCTTGGTCAATCTGTGCAATTGCGGTTGCCTGATAATTGGAAGCCTTTGCAATTTCTTTTACAATATATTCACTCTCGCTTACGATTGCTGTAATCTTATCCAAAGCTACTGCAGTTTCACTTGCGATTCTGGAACCGATTGCCACTTTCTTAATGGAATCCTCTATCATTTCTGCGGTCTCCGCTGCTGCTGAAGCGCTCTTAGCCGCAAGGTTTCTAACTTCCTCTGCAACTACCGCAAAGCCCATTCCTGCTTCACCGGCTCTTGCCGCCTCTACAGCCGCATTCAATGCAAGGATATTGGTCTGGAATGCAATGTCATCTATTACCTTAATAATCTTGGAAATGCTCTCGGAAGCAGTATTGATGGCATCCATTGCCTTCATCATCTCCTGCATCTCTGCATTTCCCTTCTTTACGTCAACAATTGCCTCAGCCATCATATCTGCCGCAGCATTAGCCTGCTGTGCATTCTGCTTGGTTTTCTCAGCCACATCATCAATAGATGCGGTAACCTGCTCGATGGCACTTGCCTGCTCCGTGGAGCCCTGTGCCAACGCTTCACTTGCACTAGCTACTTGTGCGGAAGAAATGCTAACCTGATTTGCTGCTTCTCTGATACTGGACAATGTATATAAATTGCTATTCACCATTTTCTTAAGTGCAACACCTAATGCATCCTCTTCTGACTTTGGAACTACCTGCACTGTCATATCACCGTCTGCTACTGCTTGTGCCACTTCAGCATTACCACGTGTATTTTCAATAACCTTCCGGAAGTCATCCATAAGGATACCAAACTCATCATTTCCTTCCTTTTCAACCTTGATATCTACCCTTCCTGCCGCCAATCCATCTGCTACATCAGTAAGTCCTTTCATACCCTTACGAATGGTTTTTAGCATCATCCCCATAATACCGCCAACACATACAATCATCATAATGAACAAAATAGCCGTATAGGTCGCATATCGGCTTAAATATGCTTTTCTTGCCCCCTCTTCCAAGACCATCATTTGGGCAACACTTTTATAGCCTACCACCAATGAAATCGTATATACTACTACACTCGTCAAATAACCAATAAGTAATTTTGTATACATTTTAATATTCTTCATAGCAACTATTCTCCTTCTTCTGTAGCTTCTGCTGTTGTTTCATCCATATCCTCAAGCAGAGAAATATCTTCATCCTTTAACAACTTCTCCGGGTCAATCAACAGTTTCACACTGTTCCCCACCTGGCCTATTCCGTACACATATCTGTTTTCCACTGATTTCTCTTCCTTGCCAAGAACCGGAGGATCCAGAATATCCTCGGGTAATATTTCCACCACTTCGGCAATCTGCTCTACAATCAGTCCGATTACCATCTCCTGAAGTCTCACCACAATAATGCAGGTTCTGTCGTTGTATTCGACAGGTTCCATTTTAAAGCGGGTTCTGACATCAATTACAGGGATAATTTTACCTCTCAGATTAATCAGACCCTTTATGTATTCCGGAGTCTCGGGTACCTGAGTAATTTCCTGATAAACTACAATCTCGTTTACATATTCAATTTTCAGACCGAAATACTCTTTTCCCGACCGGAAGGTTACATATTTATTTTGCTGTGTCATATACATGTGCTTATGTACCTCTCTTCCTTTCGTAATCGCTACTCAATCAATCCTGCAGCATCCAAAATCAGTGCGATGCTTCCGTCTCCCAGCTGGGTGCAACCGGACAGACCGTTAATTTTCTTAATATACTCCGGAATGGGCTTTACAACGATTTCCTGCTTACCCACAAGTGCATCCACCATCATGCAAATAGTCTTATCTTCAAGCGCCACCAATACAAACATGCCATCTGTATTATCCGGATTGTATCCGTCAATCTGATACTTTTCACCTAAACGCATTACCGGATATGCCTCATTCCTTATCATAACGAATTCATCACCGTTGGGCTTCTGATTTAACTGATAATCACGCATAGGTAAGAATTCCTTAACCACGCCGGTCTCTATTACAAAGGAGGATGTTCCCACCTTCATCACTATACCGTTAATGATTGCCAATGTAAGCGGAATTTTCATAATCATCTGACTGCCCTTACCGGGGGTACTTTCAATATCAAGACTTCCTCCGATAGACTGCAGATTGGATACCACTACATCCATTCCCACGCCTCGACCGGAATACTCAGTTACTGCTTCCTTTGTAGAGAAACCGGGTAATGTAATAAACTGGTACACCTCTTTATCCGAGTACGCATTGTCCGGCTTCGCATAATCAAGCAGTCCCTGCTTACGTGCCTTTTCAATGATTTTTTCACGATTTAAACCTTTTCCGTTATCCTGCACGATAATCCATACTTTGCCGGATTCCGTCTTGGCTGTAAGGGTAATCTTTCCCTTCTCTGTCTTACCTGCTGCAGCACGCTCCTCCGGCATTTCAATACCATGGTCAACAGAGTTTCTTACCAAATGCATAAGAGGATCTGAAATCTTTTCACTGATACCCTTATCAACCTCTGTATGTTCTCCAATCATTTCAAATTCGATTTCTTTGCCCAGCTTTCTGGAAACATCGAATACGATTCGGTTCATCTTTTGGAATGTATTGGTGAGCGGTACCATTCGCATACTCAGAATAACATTCTGCAAATCCGTGGATATCTTGCGCATCTGGTTTGCTGCTTTATTAAAGTTATCAAGCTTCAGTCCCGGGATCTTAAGGTCGGGGCTTTGCAATACCACAGACTCTGAAATTACCAGCTCTCCAATCAAATCCATCAGCATATCCATCTTGTGTACATCAACACTGATATAAGCTGATTTTTCCTGCTTTTTAGGTTTGTCCTTCGCCAGGGTTTTTCCTTTACCGGGCTCTTTGGATTCAATGACGAAATCACCGGGTGCAATAGCCTTTTCAGGCGCCTTGACTGTTTCCTCCGGTGCAATAAATATCATGCCTGCACCACCGTCACCGGCATCGGAAGAAGCACCGGAATCAGTACGAATTTCCGTTCCAAAGCTTCCAAAACCCTGCTGGAACTCTTTTGCAGTACACTCATAAATGTCTACTTTTTTCAGCTCGTAGCCTTCCTGAATGAGTGCCCTCAAATCCTCCTCTGTACACTGTGCCTGCAACAGAATTTTGAAACCGTTTTCCAAAATCTCGTCTGCGCTGGATTCATCGGATACAATATCTTCGGGATAGTGTAATAAATCCTCTGCAATGTCACGCAGTGCATATACTGTCTTATATGCATGAATATTTGCCAGCTGGACATCCGGGTTAAATGTCAGGTATATCTTATAAAACCTGCTTGCCGCCGTAGCCATAGGCGCAATATAAAACTGCTCCGGCTCTATGTACACATTTTCCTGTATTTCCTTTTCCTGTTCACCTTCGCCATTTTTAATAGCTGTCAGGAACTTATCAATGACATCTACCAGCTCTCCACTATTTCCGTCCGGAGTCTCACCATTTTGGATTTTCTCCATCTCCGCTGTAATAAAATCCGCCACCTGCAGCACGTATTCTACCAGTTGGATATGAGGAACATTGTCTGGCTTAGACTCTCTCAGATAATAGAATACATCCTCCAGTTTGTGGGATATTTTGGTTATCTCATCAAACATCATGACACCAGAAGAACCCTTTATGGTGTGCATGGTACGGAATATTTCATTGATACTGTCTTCGTCAAAACAATCTTCATCTTTTTGTTCCAGTACAATTTCCTGAAGCCGTTCCAGCAGCTGTCCGTTTTCAAACAGGTATATGTCCAGCATACCCTGCATATTAAACTCTTCTGCCATTTAGCACTCCTTTCTATCGGCCTAAATCAGACCAAATTTGCTTAATACCTGTTCAAATCTGTTTTTATCAATAGGCTTTCCTGAATATACGGTACATCCCAATTCAAAAGCCATCTTAACATTCTTCTCATCATTCAGTGCCGTGGTCATAATAACCTTGGCTGCCTGCTCCTTTGGAATATTTCGCTCTTTCTCCAGATTACGGATACCCATAAGTGCCTGATAACCGTCCATAACCGGCATCATAATGTCCAAGCACACCAAATCATATGGCTCCTCTTCCTCCAGTGCCAACATAAAAGCATCCACAGCTTCCATACCGTCCACAGTCACATCACATTCACCATACTTAGACAAAAAGTCTTTCATAAATTTCCTTGTTACAAAATCGTCTTCCGCCAATAAGATTTTCATACCCTCATCCTCTCTTTCTATCTACATTTTACTTAATATCTGATATAATCTCTTTGTAATATCCGACAGCTTCTCCTGATATTCCACTGCCCCCAAATCATATGCCACCTTCGGCATTCCGTAAACTACACAGGTCGATCCATCCTGACCGATGGTCCGGGCTCCCGCCTTACGCATCTTAAGAAGTCCCTGGGCCCCATCGCCTCCCATACCGGTGAGAATAATACCAACTGCCTTGTCCTTCGCCACCTCTGCAACCGAATCAAACAACACTTCCACAGACGGGCAATGACCATTTACCTTTTCTCCTTTTCTGACTGCCACCTGATAGCTACCGTCACTTCCCCGCACAAGACTCATATGAGCATCTCCTCCGGGCGCTATCAACACCTGGCCGGGCAATACCTTATCTCCGTGACACGCTTCCTTTACCACCAGACCGCACTGTCTGTTTAGGCGGCTTGCATACATTTCGGTAAAGCCCTTTGGCATATGCTGTACAATCACTACTCCCGGTATATCCGGCCCAAATGCTTTTAATAATGTGGCAATTGCCTCCGTACCTCCTGTGGATGCCCCGATGGCCACCACAACATCTCTATTATCCGCTTTGATAGGCTGAATCAGTGGTTCTATCATTGCTCTCCTGCGGTTTCCCAGCTTGGCAATAGATGCCACCTTTATCTTTACCGGCAACTCATTTTGGATAAATTCAGCAAGCTGTTCCTTGTCCGCCGCCTGCGGCTTTGCAACAAAATCCACCGCTCCGGCATTCAGTGCATCAAAAACCTTATCACTGAGCGAACTAATCATTACCACCGGAATGGGATTTTTGGGCATTAACATTTTTAAAAAGTCAATGCCGTTCATCTTAGGCATCTCAATATCTAATGTCATTACATCCGGCTTATGCTTCAGTATGGCTTCCCTTGCTTCAAACGGGTCCTTCGCCGTTGCCACCACCGTAATCGCCGGGTCTTTGTTCAAATTTTGTACCATTAATTCCCTAAATACCAGGGAATCCTCTACTACCAATACACGTATCTGGCGCATATCTTACCTTCCCTATTTCCTAAAAATCGACGGCTGAACCAATTCAAAAGGTGTCACATCCCTATCAATAGTCTCCGTTGTCCCTACAAACAGATAACCCCCCGGTTCCATAGCATCGTACACTTTCTGTACCAGCTTTTGCTTCGTCTCTTTATCAAAATAAATCATAACATTTCTCAAAAACACAATGTGCATCTTCCGCCTGAAGGGGAAGTTGTCCATAAGATTAAAATGTCTGAACAGTACCTCTCTTTTGATGTCATCAGACATCATATACCTTTGTCCGCCATCAATTGCATGCAGAAAACGCCGTTTCCAGATATCCGGCAAATTTCCTATCTGCTCCGCTGTATAAATGCCTGCTGCTGCATAAGAAAGCGCCTCCGAGCTGATATCCGTGGCCAATATCTTGGTATCCCATTTTTCATGCTCAAATCCAAAAAAATCTTTTAGCAGCATGGCAAGCATATACGGCTCCTGTCCGGTCGAAGCAGCACCACACCAGATGCGTAAATCCTTCGTGGCATCTTCCGTCTGCCTAAGTTTTGGAAGCACTTCTCTTTTCAAAAAATCAAAGTGTTCAAATTCCCGCATAAAATAGGTATGATTGGTGGTCAGCATATTTACCAGTTCCTTTTCCAGCACACCACTTTCATCTCTGTCCAATGCACGGATGTATTCAGAATAATTCCGAAACCCCTTTGCCCGAATGTAATTTTCCATTCTCCCCTGTATAATCTCCTTCTTACGTGATAAATCAATTCCGTACCTGTTCTTCATCAGATGGGAAATATACAGGAACTCTTCCTCTGTCAGTAGAATATGCATCGTCTCTTCCCATTCATCCGCACACAGACAACCTTTATCTGAGCTGACGAACTATCTTTCTAAGTATTGTAAAAATTTCAGGATTATATTTTGTTCCGACATCCTGTTCCATTATTTCTAATGCCTTCTCCTTGTTGAATGCCTCACGGTAAGTTCTGGCTTCCGTAAGTGCACAGTAGGCACTCGCCACTGACACAATCTGTGCAGACAGCGGAATTTCATCCCCTTTTATCTGTTCCGGATATCCCGTTCCATCCCAGTTTTCATGATGATAATGCACAATTTCCATCGCCATATTGATGAAACCGTTATCCCTTCCCACCTGTGACACATCCTTTAAAATTTGTGCGCCGATGGTGGTATGTGTCCTCATTACGGCATACTCTTCTTCCGTAAGCCTGTCTGTCTTTTGCAGGATACCGGTAGGTATAGCAAGATTTCCCAAATCGCAAAGCGGCGCCGCAAGCTCAATAATATCCACAAACTTGTCAGATATTTTATGTTCGTAGGTCACTGACAGCTGCATAGCCTCTGCCAAGGTACGGCAATTATATTTTAACCGTTCCATATGCATCTCATCGTAGCTCGCATTCACACGAGCAACACGTATCAACGCATACAGAACACTTTGACGCTCTTTCTCCATTTGCCTGCGTTGTTCTTCCACAGATACCTGCAGACGTCTGTTCATCTCCTGCATGCTTACATTTGTCTCATACAGCTTTAGGTGCATTGTAACTCTGGCACGCACCACTTCCGGAATAAAAGGTTTTGTAATATAATCAGAGCCACCTACAGAAAAACCTTTTACAACATCCTCCGGTTCATCATAAGCCGAGATGAATATAATGGGAATGTCCTCTGTATCAGGATTGGCTTTTATCTTCTCGCAAACCTCATAGCCATCCATTCCGGGCATTGCAATATCCAGAATAATCAGCTGCGGCTTGATATGCGGAAGCATTTTCAAAGCCTGTGCACCATTCTCCGTCAGCACCGGAATATACCCCATTCCTGCAATAATATCCCGCAGAATAAAGCGGTTGGTGTCCACGTCATCCACTATCAATATTCGCGCAATCTTGTTGTCCTGCTTTCCTTCTGCCATAGATAACTCCTTTTAAGCCTCAAGCAATTCCTTCAACGCTTCATATGCTGTCATAACCTTTTCGTAATTTTCCTTCTGCACTGCCATTTTTAGCCTAAGCATTGCGCTCTTAATCTCTCTCGGAGCACTTTCCAACAACTGTCGTACGGTTTCTGAAAACATTTCCGCCTTCTCCCAGTTATCCATTTCCACACACAGGATAAGCTTCGACAGCTTTCTATCCAATTCTTCCAGATTTTCCGGTTCCCCAAAAATCCAGATTTTATCGTCCGTCTTATTTTCACTCAAACTCTGAAGCTTTTGTAAAATTTCTGCCTTATCGGCAGTTTCACCACCCGTATATTCCGTAGCAAAACCGCCTTCTGTCATACACTCTGCGGGAATTTCCGTCCAGATATCAAAAGAAAATACGGTTCCTTTTCCTTCTTCGCTCTGCACATGAATTTCACCACCCATCAGCTCTACCAGCTGCTTGGTAATATTCAGTCCCAAACCGGTGCCGCCATATTTTCTGGAGATAGAAGCATCCACCTGTGAAAAGCTTTGAAACAGCTTATTCATATTGGCTTTTGCAATTCCAATACCCGTATCACTCACGATAAAGAACAACTCTATCATATTGTCACGCTGTGCGGTCTTAACAATCTGTACGTCAATACCACCCACCGATGTAAATTTGTAAGCATTTGAAATCAAATTGTTTAAAATCTGAACAATCCGCAATTCATCTCCAATTATTTCCTCAGGTATTTCAGGAGACACTGAAACAGAGAAGTTCAATCCCTTCTCTAAAATGCGATTGTTATGATTATTTTTCACGTAATCTATCATATTACGGAACTCAAAGCTTCGAGGCTCTAAAACAAATTTACCTGCCTCCAGCTTGGAAAAATCCAAAATATTATTAATCAGGGAATTCATGTCCTTACAGCCGCGCTCTACCATCTGTAACAGCTTTATTTTGGCAGGGTCTGTCTCCATACCGAGCAATTCCCTTGCACTTCCGGAAATACCGTTTACAGGTGTTCGCAGTTCATGGGTAACATTAGCCACAAACTCCGTCTTTACCTTCATAGCTTCTTCCGCTTCCTGCAATGCCTGTCCCGCTTTTTTCTCCAACATAGTTTCCGATGTCGTGTCATAGGCAATACACATGTAAGTGATTTCATCCATTCGAAAAATTTTGCCTTTCACAGGGAAGCATGTTTGATTCTTCCTGTAGGCCATCATGCTTTTCATAACTTCCAATTCTTCTTTAATGCGACATACTCCATCTTCGATATCAAAAGACCCCGGGAAAATGTTCCAAATATTGCATTTGTAGATATCGCCCTCGTATTCCAGCCTCTCCATTGCCATTTTATTTGCATAGGTAATAGCACCTGACAAATCAAAATAAACAACAATCTCTATCAAATTGTCCATAGAAAACTGAAATAATTCTTCCCGTTTCATCATTTTCCCTCCGGAACATTACATATAATATATTATATTAAAATTCCGGCAATTATACAAGCTTATTTTTTAAATTTATTCGTAATTTGCATATTTTTCTGATTTTTTTATTTATTTTACTTTATTGTCGTCATGAAAATCAAAAAAAAGAAACAAACAGACACCATTCATCTGCTTGTTTCTTTCTCGCAATCCTCTATTTCCTACATAGGAAGACTCACTGTAATGGTAAATCGCCCATCCTCCAAAAACGCTTTTGTATTCCCGCCCATCTGTCTGGCAAATTGTTTTACAATGGCAAGACCTAAACCTGTTGTCTTCTTAGTGCGGGATTTATCCGTGGTATAGAAACGCTCAAAAATATTAGCTACATCCTTTGGTTCTACACTGTCTGTCAGATTAGATACACTAATGATGCAGCATCCATCCTCTGCAGCAAGGGACAATCTGTATCCTCCGGTTCCATGTACCAGCGCATTTTTCAGTAAATTCTCTACAATACGGATAAAGACCTGCTTATCGACATTGATTTTACCCACCTCATCCGCAATAATAACCTCCGGCTCGCAGCCTCTTTCCACAAAGTCCTCATAAAACATGGATATGGTTTCCGCAAACACATTGCCTGCATAAAAAATCTCCGGTTCAAACTTTATCTCTCCCGCTTCGATTCGCGCATACTCAAATAACTGATTCAGCATATCCGTCAAATGATCCAAGCGCTGTTCTATTGTCTTTATATAGACCTGCTTTTTCTCCTGAGGCATTTCATCCTTTTGCAGCATCTGAAGATATCCCTTGGCAGAGGTTAATGGTGTACGAATGTCATGGGAGATACTGGTGATACTCTCCCTGTAAATCCGGTTCTCACTTTTTAACTGTTCCTCTTCTTTCCGATAACGCAGGAGCAATCTATTGACGGCTTCTATCATTTCTTCCGTTTTGCCCACAGCACAAAAAGAGGACAACAAACTGTTTGTCTCCTCTTTCTCTAAAAACGATAATTCCTCTTTTATATGTGCAATTTGTCTTCTATAGCCCCACAGGCGGGCGGTCAAAAAGACCGCCACACCTATAAGTACAATTACCGCGCCCCACAAATACCTTTCCATTATTTCACATCAGCCTTTCTATAGTGTAAGATACCGACTGCAATTGTCAGCACAATCCACACCATACTCCACAACACATTATGCCCCCAGATTTTTCCGGTGATATTGGTAGTAGGGCATTCACTTATCATATCCACTACCCAATATTTGTTCACATTAATAGTAACTTTCAAATACTGCAATAGCGCATTAATTACAGCTGTAACTATGGGATAAAACATAATCAGGCACACACTTACTGCAATTCCTGCTCCCAGACTTCTAAGGAACTGATTCAGCATAACAATAACACCTGTCTGCGCAGCCGCCAGCATCAGCTGAATTGCCACATATTCTGCTAATGCCGCAAAAAACTCCCCACTTAATCTGTTTCCATGTAGTATCAATAATTCACACATAAGAATAGTTCCCAGCATAAGCAGCTCTATCAATATAGCTCCCACTATGGAAGAAAAATACTTTGACAAAAATACCGTCCCTCTGCCATATCCTTTTCCCACAATATTTTTTATGGCACCGCATGTATATTCACTGCACACAAAAACGGACGCAAAAATAGCAATGAGAAGGCTTCCCATGCTGGAAAACATCATCTGAACAAGATCAATGACACCCATTTGCTCCCATATAGGAAGTTCCTCGGGCATATTGGTTTCCACGGACACGGTTATACCCACATTTCCTGCCATAGCTGCCTCTTCCTTATCAACCATATCCACCAATGAGAACATACCATACATAAGCAGCACAAAGGATACCAGCACAATACTGCAGACATAAAAACACTTGCTTTTAAATAATTTATACAATTCACCGCGCATCAGATTAATCATTGCTTCCACCTCCCAACAATTCCATAAAGTAGCCTTCCAAATCCTGACCTGCCAGGTAGCTTTCCCGGATATTAACACCGCCCAGAATAAGCTCTCGGTTCATCTCTTCCTGCATATCAAGCTTCTCAAATACTCTTATGGTATTTGTCTGTGGAACATCATAATTTGTGATGCCCAGTTTTTCTTCCAAGATATTGACTGCCAGATTTTCATTATCTACCACAAGCTTCTGACATCTTGCACAACGCTCCTGAAGTTCCTCAGCCTTAAACTCATCCACCAGCTCACCATCCCTAATGATTCCGTAATGGGTGGCAATCTTGGAAAGTTCTCCTAAAATATGGCTGGAAATCAGGATGGTAATTCCTTTTTCATGATTCATCTTTAAAAGTAAATCCCTGATTTCCTTGATGCCCTCCGGGTCCAATCCATTGATTGGCTCATCCAGAATCAGAAAATCCGGATTGCGAAACAGAGCAATTGCAAGTCCCAGCCTCTGCTTCATGCCCATGGAAAAGTTCTTTACCTTTTTCTTGCGACTCTCCCAAAGTCCCACGAACTTAAGAACTTCCTCCACGGCATTCTTTTCGGTAATGCCAAAATTTCTCTTTACAATCTCCAAATTGTCCTTTGCAGACATATTTGCATAAATGCCTGCGTTTTCAATTAAGGTTCCGATTCTCTTTCTCTGTTTTTCAAGCTCTGTTGAGCCAAACAAAGTAATATTGCCTTCATTGGCTGCAGCAAGTCCTGCCACCATACGCATAAAGGTTGTCTTTCCGGCTCCGTTTTTGCCGATGAAACCATAGATGGCTCCCTTTTCCACATGCATGGACACCCTGTTTACTGCCCTGTGTTTACCATACACCTTTGTGACATTGTCTGTCGTAAGTACATAGTCCATTTTCTATCACTCCAAATCCCTTTCTCTTGTTTTCTTTGCCTTACAATAACAGCATAACAAGGGGGTTTTTAGAAACTTTAGGAAAAGTATAAAGAATTCTTAAAGATTTATTTCATCTTAAAACCGATTCCCCATACCGTTTCAATATAGGTTTCCGCAGCATTTATCTTTGCCAGCTTCTGTCTGATATTGCTGATATGTACATTCACCGCATTGTCTTCTCCCAGAAACTCTTCGTTCCAGACAGATTCATAAATATTACTTTTGGTAAACACCTTACCCGGATGCTTCATCAAAAGCTCCAGAATCAAATATTCGTGCCTGGTAAGTCGTACTTCTTCGCCGGACACAGTCACCCGGAAGCCCTCAGATTCCATGACAATATCCTTGTAACGGATGGTACCCTGCTTCCCTGCTTGAACCGCACCGTCACTATCGGTTGCATCCGTTCCCTGTCTGTTCCTGCCACTCCTGCGCAGCACCGCCTCCAGCCTTGCCAAAAGCTCGTCCACATCAAAAGGCTTCACAATAAAATCATCCGCACCTGCCCGAAGGAGGGATATTCTTATTCCGGTATCCTCCTTTGCAGAGGCAATGATTACCGCTATCTCAGGATGCTCTTTCTTTATCTTTGAAAGCAATTCTTCTCCCGTTATCCCCGGCAACATTAAATCTAAAATCATTGCCTCGGGCGGCTCTTTCTCTATGTAAAATAAAGCCTCTGTTCCCGAAAATGCCTGTGACACGGCATATCCGTTTTGCTCTAAAAGCTCCTTTAACATGAAACTGATATCATTATCATCCTCTACAATTAGTATGTAATCACTCATCATAAATCTCCGTAAATCTCTTCTGATAGGGTATTATAGCCTTGCACCCTATACTTTATCACAATAAAGTATAGGGTGCAAGGCACTCCTTCGCTACTGATTTGCCTTTATAAACCGTTCTGTTATTTCCTTCTTAATCCGCTCTGCCTCGTCTCCTGACTTTTCTATAAACAAATACTCAAGCACCGGCTCCTCAGAAACAGATACTAACATCATTCCAATGGGTTCCTCCCCCGTGAACAGAACGTACGGCGTCTTGTCCATAGATTCCCAAATATTCTTAAGTAATCCTTCAGAATGATTCGGTATATACTTCCGGAACAGCTCTTCAAACACCTTGGGACAATGGGTTGCATATTTATAGTGATAGCCTTCCCTGTCGTCGTAGGCATTTTCATAGGACCACTGACAGGGTTGTTTTATCTTTCTAATAGGCGGAAACTGCTTTTCCAATTCTTCCAGAGCTTCCCCGGTACATTCTTCGCACACGGAGGATTCTTCAAAACGACCACCCTTAATATGAAGCCCACTTTCTATAAGCTCCAATCCCATAAAAGCATCCGGTGCATTTCCTTCCATATCCGTAAGTCCAAATTCTCTACATCTTCGAAAGCCAAGCTTGGGATAGTAATAGGGTTCACCAAATATGACAATTCCTCTAAAGCCGGCGGCTTTCACAAGTGGTATAGTCTCCTCTAAAAGTTTTCTTCCGATACCCATATTTTTGTACTTATGATCCACGCATAAAGGACCAAAGGATGCAATTTCAATATCCTCACCATCCGTATGTATCACAGCCTTGAAATACATAATGG
>CALYZQ010000039.1 GCA_945609985.1 uncultured Lachnospiraceae bacterium
GCTGCCATAGCCTTAATCTTTGCAAGTCCTCCGGACTGCTCTGCCGGGAAGAATTTTACAACCTCAAGACCAAGCTCGATTGCCTGCTCAATATCACTGGGGCTTGATGTTCCGGGAGTAATCGGAACCTTCTTCTCTATACAATACTTAACAGTCTTAGGATTTAAGCCCGGGCTTACGATAAACTTTGCTCCTGCCTCCACTGCCGCATCTACCTGCGCAGCATTCAAAACAGTACCTGCACCCACGCACATGTTAGGGAAGTTTTCTGTCATAATTTTGATAGCCTCTGCTGCCGCATCGGTACGGAAGGTCACCTCCGCACAGGGAAGTCCGCCTGCACAAAGCGCTTTTGCAAGGGGAAGTGCATCCTCTGCCCTGTCAATTTTTACAACCGGTACAATACCGATTTTACTGATTTGTTCTAAAACTGCATCCATATTTTCCTCTTTTCTGCGCCATCCGGTCTTTAGAACCCTGCGCCACATCATTCATAATTTGTTTCCGCTTTTATGAAAGCACTTACATTATAGCATTTCCGCATATTTTCGCAAGTACCTACGCATTATTTTTTATATTTTTTCTTCTGCGCTCCAACATCCTGCTACCAATCATAATTAGGGCAAATATTCCCACGCTAACAATACTGACTATGATACCTGCCCACTTTCCTGCTGGTACATAATGCATTTTAAAATGGTATTCTCCCGCTTCCAGATCAAATGCCATCAGGGCTTCTCCAAACAACGCAGGTTCCGTCTCTTCATCGTTTACGGTTATCCTCCATCCATCTTCGTAAGGAATGGATAAAATCAACCTTCCACGTTCTGGCATTTTCAAATCACCGCTTAGATGGGTGCTGTCATATTCCACATTGGTAATATGCTGTTCTGACAGCTTAGTGATAACCTTCTTAAGCAGTGGTTCATTCATCATATAGGCCTTGGCGCCCACTTTGGGCGTATCGTCCTCTTCATCATCGTTTTTCAGGGTAACACTTTCTCCCCTTTCCAGATATCCAAGGTATACAACCCCGCCATTTTTCAAATCCTTATGCTTTTGTTCCTCCAGGGCACCACCGATGACCGCAAGCTTCTTCGTACTCGAATTGGTAAGTACTGCATAGTATACACCGGACTCATAAGCCGTTATCACCTTATCGCTTCCATCATCCTTGCAGCTTGCTTCCCGAAACAGCGCTTCCGTAAATCCAAGTTCCTTTACCATCTCATTTTGCAGGCGCAGGGGACTGTTTTCGTACCCCTCCGGCAAATCATAACCATAGGGAGCCACATAACCAAAGGGAAGTGTCACAAGGTTTTCATACAGATAAATATCTCCGCTTTTTTCCACAAAATCATACAGGTAATTTTCATATTTGTCGGACTCACCAAACATATAGTCCACATTGAGAAGAGCCGATGTAAAAGCCGTGGCCCCGTCATACCCGTAATATACCTTACTGTGCCGCATTCCCAGGCGTTTATAAAGCTCCTTCACTTGAGAATTCATAGTGGAGGAAAAAACGGAGGCTGTGGGATATCCTGCCAACGTTCCGTCATTCTTGGTCTTTCGGGTAAATTTTTCCACCCTGTAAAAACCGTCCTCGTTCTCCTGTGTCAAATCATATAATGCCTGATAATCTTTAAGTTCATTCAAATAGGCGCTTCTTCCTGTGGTTCCTATCGTAGTATTTATCGTATTTACTGTGCTTTCCGTAATGACCAGTGCCATTGCCGCAAAACTGATAAGAAAACGCCAACGCTTCCCCTCACGGTTACGATACAGATAGAGAAGTACTGCATACGCCGTCAAAAACAATATGGTAACAATAAAGATACCTGTCATAAAATCTTTACTGTCCACAAACTTTTCACAAAACAGTAAGAAGCCCACCGCCGCGAGATAACTATATAATATCTGCTTTGTATCCGATTCTTTTACCGTCACAAAGGCTTCATAGCTCATCACAATCAATAGAAAAATGTATATAAAAGACTGTCTCGCCGGCAATGAATCCGGATAATTAAAACCATGCCAGATAAAATCAAGCACATTGGTACTAAAGCTTACAAGCATAATTCCTGCCAGTCCCATCATACCAAAACGCCTCTTTATGGACACCTTAGCATTTGTTACATACATGGGCAAAAGCATAAACACTGCCACGCCACAGTAAATATTGGGCCAATGGTCAAGCCCTCTGTGCGTAGTAACCGCAAGGCTGTGTCTTGCCAGCATATCAAGCACGGAAAAATAGCTTTCCACCTTTTCGGGAAAGGCAGAATTTCCGAAGCTGGTCTTTAGAATGGCACAGACCTCCGGTATCAGAAGAATCGCCGCCATTCCTCCTGCAAGCAGGGAATAGAAGGCAAAGTTTATTATAATCTTAAAGCTTCTTTTCTCGGACAATAAAAGCACCGCAAAATACAGTACCAGAAAAATGCAAATCATGATGGAAATGTAATAATTGGTAAATATGGAAAGAGCCAGTGTCACACAGTACATACCACACTTGCCTTCCTTTACCAGTCTCTCCAGTCCCAGCATAATAAGCGGCAAAAGTACTACGCAGTCAAGCCACATAATATTCCAGTTGTATGCTGCCATAAACCCGGACAACGCATAAAACACTGAGAACAACAGTGCCGCGAAATCCATTCTGCCAAAATGCTTTCTTAAATAATAATGGGCTGTCAGACCGCACAAACCAACCTTCACCACTGCCAAATAGCTCATAAACTCCATGAGATGTGCTTTGGGTACCAGAAATGCCAGCCAATGCAAAGGGCTTGCCAGATAATACACATACAAAGCCAGGAAATTACTTCCGATTCCCACATTGTAGGAATAGCTTAATCCCTCTCCCGCCTTTATCTTATCCATAAACTCACTGAAAAAGGGCATGTACTGATGATACATATCCGAAAACAAAAAGCTTCTGTCTCCAAAGGGATATATTTTCCGATATACAAATATGCCCAGCATGATTCCCACCGGTATCATAAATGACATTACCCATGTAAACTTTTCAAAATGAGATTTCTTTAATAATTTACGCATTCCAAATTCCTCCAGCCCTCTTATTGTACTCCATTTATATAAAAAACAAAAGAGCTAAAATAATTCCCACCTGCATATATTATCTAAAATATCTTTAGGACTTAACTTATGAAAATAGCTATTGTAGGCAGAAAAGCTGATATTACCAACTATGAGCACTATGTTTTGGCACTTCCTGCCACTCCCATCGTCACCTTAAGCCCCGGTGAGCTCTCCGGCTGTGACGGTCTCATTCTCCCCGGCGGCGGAGATATCAATCCTTCTTTGTTTGGAGAACAAAATACTGCTTCCCGTAACATAGACACGGAGCTTGATATTCTACAGCTTCAGGCACTGGAATATGCACTCAGCCACTCTCTCCCCGTCCTTGGCATCTGTAAAGGTATGCAAATCATAAATGTTGCATTTGGCGGTACCATAACGCAACATCTGCCCACCGCAGAATTACACCGCTACAGGGAAGGTGACCAATATCACTCTACAATCATTTCCGAGACCTCATGCCTGTATCTGCTTTATGGAAGCCACCTTATGGTAAACAGTGCGCACCATCAGGGCATAAACAAAATAGGAGCCGGTTTAACCCCCATCCAGTGGTGTGAAGCAGACAATTGTGTGGAAGCACTTATCCATGAAACTTTACCTGTTTTGGGGCTTCAGTGGCATCCGGAGAGATTGCATGACACAACTCTGCTTTCCTACTTTGCCTCCTGGATTCCACACTGATTTTCCCTGTTACTCTTGATGATTTGAAACAGCTGTTTGAGCATCATTTTGAGAATACGTGCATCCTGCTCTTCAATCTCACGCATTGCCCTGAACATCCGGCTTACGCTTACCCAGGGTTTTTTTGCCATCACAATCAAATCTTCAGCCCCCGAAGCGGAGACCACCTTATACAAAGTATCCACCAAAAGCTGCAGTTGATGTCTGTTTAAAGAAAAAATCCACTCATTTACCGCCGCATCCATTCTTTTACGACGTTTATAAATGTCCTTAACTTCCAAAAATCCCACACCGGTTACCACCCATGTATAGGGATCATGCTGTGCCAACCCAATGGTCTTACTCTCCACCACCCGATAGTGTTTGTCCGAATCAAACATCATTCCGATAACGGAGGAACGTGGCAAAATTTTCACGATTCTTCCGGCTATGGCTTCATAGCTTCCCTTTTTAAACACCTCCGGTCGAAATCCCGGACCGTCCATACTGTAAATTTTAATAATTCTCTCCTGCACCTGCTTTTTGCAGTTCATGGCACTATACACTGCCAGATTACCGCCCTTGGAATGTCCGCCCACATAAAAGGGCCTTTTAAGCATGTCCGATACCAGATTTAAATACTTTACACTGTACTCCTGACTGGGTACCGGTGACAGGTACGCCATGTTGAAATCCTCTTTCCACCCCACGATAGTCTCATCCGTTCCCCGAAAGGCGATATACATGGTACCGTCCTCCAAGAGTATGGTTATCGCTGAAAACTGCGTCTCAGATTCCTTAAACAACATGCTAATATAGCAATTCAAACGGATATTGCAAAACCGCTTTCCCGAAAGGAGTCCTTCAAATAAAGCTCTGTTCACCTTTTCATATCTGGTATCCGAAAACAGCTTCTCAAAATCCTTATGTGCCTTTATCTGCTTAAGGGTCACAAACGGTCCCTTTCTTCTCACATCCGACACCATTCCGTCAAATTTTAAGTAAGATAATTGGCATAAAATCAGGCTGTCCACATCATTCATGGGCAGCCTGTCAAATGATACATTTCCATATTCCTGCAAATAATTCAGTATGGTTCCTTTCATGCTATCCTCTCACATTCTGCATTTTATTACATAGCATGTGCAACTTTAGTGAGGATATTCTTATTTATACACGTTCTGAAATATCTACATATTCTCTTTCCTGCATAATACTCTTATACGCAGGACGGATAATCTTATCCATGTTTATCAATTCCTCAATGCGGTGCGCACTCCAGCCTACAATTCTGGCAATGGCAAAAATAGGTGTATACAGCTCCAACGGAATCTCGAGCATACTGTAAACAAAGCCGCTGTAAAAATCCACATTGGCACTGACGCCCTTGTAAATACGGGCTTTTCCGGCAATTACCTCGGGAGCCAGACGCTCTATCATGGAATACAAGGCAAAATCCTTTTCCCTGCCCTTTGCTGTTGCAAGCTGCTCCACAAAGCCCTTAAATACCTGTGCTCTGGGATCTGACAGTGAATATACCGCATGACCCATTCCGTAAATCAGTCCCTTTTTATCAAACACCTCTTTATTCAGAATCTTCTGTAAGTAGCTTCTGACTGCATCCTCGTCCGTCCAATCGGAGACATTCTTTTCAATATCACGCATCATTTCAACAACTTTGATATTGGCACCACCGTGCTTAGGTCCCTTCAGGGACGATAACGCTGCTGCTATTACAGAATAGGTATCAGAGCCGGAGGAAGTAGTCACACGTGTGGTAAAGGTAGAATTGTTTCCACCACCGTGCTCCATATGTAACACCAATGCAATATCCAATACCCGTGCTTCAAGCTCTGTATACTTCTTATCCGGTCGAAGCATCATAAGCAGATTCTCCGCCGTTGACAGCTTGCGCTGAGGGCGGTGTATGTACATACTCTCATCATTGGTATAGTGATTATAAGCATGATATCCGTAAACGGACAGCATGGGAAATACGCTGATTAAACCGATACACTGACGCAGTACATTCTCCACGGAGGTATCACTACACTCCTTGTCATAGGACGCGAGTGTAAGTACACTTCTTGTCAGGGAATTCATAATATCGCTGCTGGGAGCCTTCATAATGACATCCCTTGTGAAATTTGTAGGAAGTGTCCTGTGAGCTGCCAGCACCTCGCTAAACTGTGCAAACTGCTCCTCGGTAGGCAATTCTCCAAACAATAACAGATATGCAATTTCTTCAAACCCAAAATGCTTTCTGCGGAAACCCTCTACCAGTTCTATACAGTCGTAACCCCGATACCACAGCTTTCCCTCGCAGGGTATCTTCTGCCCATTCTCCACCTTAAAAGACTCAATTTTGGAAATATTGGTAAGACCTGCCACAACACCGTTTCCATTCTTATCCCTTAATCCTCTGAGCACCCCATGCTCATCAAATAACGGTGCTTCAATCTGATCTGCTTCCCGACACAATGCCGCATATCCCTCATAGTCAATTCCGGTTCTCTTCATCCATTATCCTCCTTCTCTTTTCCTAAAAACAAAGGGCTGCCTAATCAGGCAGCCCTCATACAACCTATTCGCAAAGCTTTGCTACTACTTCATTGATAACCTTGCCCTCTGCTTTTCCTTTGAGCTCAGCCATCACAGCCTTCATAATCTGTCCTTTATTCTTTGTAGCCGCTACCTCTGCAAAATGACTTGTTATATAGGATGTAACCTCCTCCGCCGACATCATCTGCGGTGCATACTGTGACATTACATCATAACGCGCCTGATACTCTGCGAGCAAATCCGTTCTGTCCGCGGGACAGGTATCTATCTGCTCCTTTACTGTCTTAAGCTCCTTAAGTATGACCCTGTCAACCAATTCTTCAGGTACATCCTCTCTGCAGCCCTCATCTATAGCGACCTTTTTCACTGCTGCAACCAATGCGGAAATGGAATCCTTTTTGGACTTCTCCCTTGCCTTCATGGCTGCAATCATATCCTGTTGTAACTGTTCCAGTTTCATGACTACCCCACCTTTCTTACTTCAAACAAAAACTATATTTATCATAACAGAATTTATTATTTGAAGCAATAAAATTATTATAAATTCCAGTCAGTTCCTGCTAAAACACTTACATTATAGTTTGACTCACCACACTTAACGACGGTATCAATATCCTTAAGTGCATGAATCGTACACGCAGTTACCTTGCCATCCTTCCATGTAAGATCAATGGTAGCACCGCCAACAATACTTAAGCCCTTTATGCTGCCGCACTTCCATGCCGCAGGAAGTGCGGGAAGCAGTATCACACGCTCTTCATTACTCTGTACCAGCATATGTGAAATTGCAGCACATGCGCCAAAGTTTCCGTCAATCTGGAAGGGCGGATGCTTGTCAAACATATTGGGATAGGTGGAATTACGAAGCATGAGTTCGATGTTCTCATAAGCCTTTTCGCCATCCCATAGTCTTGCATAATGATTCATAATCCATGCACGGCTCCAACCTGTATGACCACCACCGTTCTTAAGACGCTGCTCCAAGGTCTTTCTGGCAGCTGCCGCAAGCTCCGGAGTCTGGTCAACGGTAATCTGCTCCGAAGGATACAACGCATACAGGTGGGAAATATGGCGATGTCCTGGCTCAGCTTCCTCATACTCCTCCATCCACTCCATAATTCTGCCTGTGGAATCAATCCTGATAGGCGGAAGCTTTTTCAAAATCTCTTCCAGCTGTCCGGGAAGTTCCTTCACATCCGTAACACCGGGAATGGTAAAGTCCATTGACTCCCCTTCCAAAACCTTAGAAGCCTTGATACATGCGCCAAATAAATCATTCAAAATTTCAAAGTCCATAGTTGCGCCAACACAACAAGCTCCGCTCTCACCGCTCGGCAAAATGTAGGTATTCTCGGGAGAAACGGAAGGATTGGTCACCAGATAGCCATCCTGTTCCTGCAAAAAGTCAACGAAGAAAAGTGCTGCCTCCAGCATGCAGGGGTATGCTTCCTTCAAAAATTCCGTATCCTTCGTATAGATGTAATGGGTCCACATATGAGTGCAAAGCCATGCTGCTCCCATCACCCAATAAGTAGCCGGAATATAAATATCCTGAGGCGCGGTATCACCGTGCATATCCGTATTGTGATGAGCCACGAAACCACGACAACCGTACATTTCCTTTGCAGTTCTTCTACCGTTTTCACGAAGCTTATAAATCAGAGTAAACAACGGTTCATGACACTCTGACAAGCTACAGGGCTCAGCCGGCCAGTAATTCATCTCCGTGTTGATATTGATGGTATACTTGCTGTCCCATGCCGGAGCAAAATCCTTGTTCCACACACCCTGCAAAGTAGCAGGTAAACCACCCTTTCTGCTACAGGAAATCAGCAGGTAACGTCCGAAGTCAAACAAATACTTTGCCATTCCTACATCGGACTGTCCCTCCTGCATTCTCTTGAGGCGCTCATCCGTAGGAAGCTTTTCTTCCTCACTCGTTCCCTCAAGGGTAAGCTCTACCCTGTTAAACAAGCTCTGATAATCCTCAATATGAGCTTGTTTGAGTACCTCATACTCCGTATTCATTGCCTTGGAAAGAATATTATCCATATTAGCAAGCATTTTATCGGTATCAGCCTTATCACCGGTAAGCTCACTCTCCGCATAATGATAGGTACAGTCTGCCGTAAAGTATAGATATACCTCCTTGGCATTCTCTACCACAATGTTTTCACCAATCAGAGTACAGCTTCCGCCCACGGTCTTTGCGCGAAGAAGCATTGCAAAATCAAAACCGCCCTTTCCCAGATTACCATACAGGCAAATACCTTTATCCTCATATTTCCCTGCACCGTCATAAAACCTTCCGCGCTCTAAGCGCACATTAAAGGATAGACCCTGTGTACCGTTTGCCGCAAAGCGCATCACCATACAATCCGCAGGCTTTGAGAAAAAGTATTCTCTGGTAAAGGTGGTATCTTCCCCTTTATCCTCCTGTGTTAAGGTATACTCTACACTGCTGACTGCCTTATCCAAATCAAGGCTTCTCTCGTAGGAGGAAAGCTTGCCGTTCTGTCCAAACCAAAACAAAATATCTCCCAGAGTCTGATAGGGATGCACACTGTTGGGATTCGCAGCCAATGCATTGTTCATCAGTCCTTGTGCTTTACCAATCTGTCCATTTTTCAAAAGCTCTCTAATCTCAGGCAAATATTTCAAGGCATCCGGATTCAGACGGTCAACCTTACCGCCGTACCAGATACTTTCCTCATTCACCTGTAGTTGCTCACTATGTACGCCTCCAAACACCATGGCACCCATGCGTCCGTTTCCGATAGGCATTGCTTCCTCCCAGATACGAGCCGGCTGTCTATACCACAATTTACTCATAAAAAATACCTAACCTTTCTTTGATAATCTATCAATTACTTACTTCCATAAGTACCCTCTGTAGAAAAGGTTACTTCCTCCACATTAGCTTTACCCTTGGAATTTGCCCTGCGCTTATTCAGTTCTTCCAGGAACAAATCCTCATCAAAAGGAAGCTCAACCTCTTTATTTAACCAGCTGGATAAATGGAAGGCATTGGATAACCGAAGTCCGTTGATTCCCTCTTTTCCCTCTGCCACCAAAGGTTCTCCTCTTAAAATGTGGGCAGCGAAAGCTCTCATAACGCCTGCATGCTGAGGATTTTCGCCATCCATCTCAGGTTCGAAAACCTCTCCCTTGGGCTTCGCAAAGCCTTCCTTGCAGGTGTACATAAACTCTCGTTCATCCTCCATGCGATAACAGGTAAGCTTGCCGTCCTCACAGATAATTCTTCCCTTGGTCATATCTACTTCAAAACGATTGGTTCCGGGGGCATCTCCCGTGGAAGTGATAAATACACCGGTTGCTCCGTTAGGATATTCCAGATATGCGGTAACATCATCCTCCACTTCAACATCATGCCACTTACCCTCATGGCAGATTGCTCTCACCTTATTGGGCATTCCACAAATCCACTGTAACAAATCCAACTGATGAGGGCACTGATTTAAGAGAACACCGCCGCCTTCTCCATCCCAGGTTCCTCTCCAACCGCCGGAATTATAATAGCTCTGGGTGCGATACCAGTCCGTAATAATCCAATTTACTCTCTTGATTTCACCCAACTCACCACTATGTACCAGTTCATGCATCTTGCGGTATCTGAAGTCCGTTCTCTGATTAAACATCAGGGCGTAGGTTTTATCGGATATCTCAGCTGCATCATTCATCTCCTGCACCTGCTTGGTATATACGCCGGCCGGCTTCTCACAAAGCACATGCAAACCCTTCTGAATCGCCATTATACCGATTCCCGGGTGGTCATAATGAGGCACCGCAATCAGTACAGCCTCACAGACTCCGGAATCAATTAACGCCTCTGCACTTTCAAATATCTGTACCTCTGCGGGCAGGTTCTCCTTCGCCCAGTCTCTTCTGCTTTCCCTGATATCCGCAACTGCAGTCAGGGTAAGCTCCGGCACATTGCCCTTCACAATGGACATACAATGTCCGGAACCCATATTACCGATTCCAATAATACCAATTTTTACTGTTTCCATATTCTCTACCTTCCTTTTTTATTCTATTACCAACGGACCTTCCAGCGTTCCGCATAGCATCCGTCTGCTATATCCTGCGCACTCACACTCTTTCTGATAACATTAACCTTTTTCTCCAATGCTTCCTCTTTCTGCTTTCTTGTAAGCTCCTGCAAAAAAACTTCTTCCTCAAAGGGAATTTCAATCCAATCCTCCTTCCAGTCAGATAAATAAACCGCATTGCTGATGGTCAGTTCATGGATTCCTTCTTCACCGGATGCCAGCAGTGGTTCTCCATGCAGTATGGCATTGGCGAAATTTTGCAGGATTCCTAAATGTCCCGTTTCCGGCTCTGTCTGGGGAATTTCAATCTTTTCAACAGGCACTTTCGGCATTCCGCTCTTTGCCTGACTACAGATTTCCCTCTCGTCCTGCTTTAGCAGATATAGCTTTAAGACTCCTTCCTCCAGCACTGCCTTTCCCTTGGTTCCACTGATTTCCAGACGATTTGTTCCGGGATATTCTCCCGTAGAGGTAATAAAGCAGGCATTGGCTCCACTTTCATATTCTGCATAAATGGTCACATCATCCTCTACCGAAATATCATGATACTGCCCTACCCTGCAAAAAGCACGCAGCCTCTTCGGCATTCCCATCATCCATTGCCAAATATCCAGATTGTGGGGACATTGATTCAAAAGTACACCGCCGCCCTCACCATTCCAGGTTGCTCTCCAATCTCCTGAATCATAATAGCTCTGGGAACGGTACCAATTATTCACAATCCAGATAAAACGCTTTATTTCTCCCAGCTTTTTCTCCTGCAAATAACGTCTTAAAGTCTGATACAGAGGATTTGTCCGTTGATTGAACATGATGCCAAACACCTTACCACTCTTCTTTGCGGCCTCATTCATCTGCCTTACATGTACGGTATCAATCCCGGAAGGCTTCTCCGTGAGCACATGAAGTCCTGCTTCAAATGCTGCAATGGCAATCTCAGGATGCAACCTGTGAGGTGTCGCAATCAAAATGGCATCTACATACTTTTCTCGAAGCATCTCCTTATAATCTGTATACAGCTTTACCGCTTCTTTGAATTCAGCTCCGGCCCATGCAAGTCGTTCCTTACGCACATCGCAAACCGCTGTCAAAACCATTCCCGAAACCTTATTTTGATATATCTGCATGGCATGTGCACTTCCCATGTTGCCGATACCAATAATTCCAATTCGAATGTTTTCCATACTTATTTATATAATCTCTCTTTCACGGATTTTCTACGTATGTTTATTCTATCATATACCAAACATCCGCTATTTACAATATAAAGAAAAGTGGTACCCGGAAAATACCACTTTTCTTTCTGTTTCACATATTACAAATAATTACTTGTTTGCTTCATCAATCAAAGCTGCCCATGTAGGTCTTAAGATTTCTGCCTGCTGCGCAGGTGTATTATCCTCGGTAATGCCATTGATTATGTCATCAGGAGATGCACCCGGAACAGAGGTGTCATATGCAGGGCGTGCATACTTCATCAATCTTGTAACAGTATTGTCTACAGACTCGGTATCCTTAAAGGACTGGTAGAAACCGGATTTCCAAGGGGCAAAATCTTCATAACCGGGAACATCCTCAGTAAACAAATCGAATGCAAACATAATCTTCCATGCTTTCTCTTCGTCATAGCATGCAGGCAGATAATAAGCTGCATCAGAACATACATTAGCATATTCTGTTGCCTTAGGTCCCATAGGATAGCATACAAAACCAAAATCATCTTCCAAAGTACTGCTGATAGCTCCTGCTCTCCAAAGCTCAGCAGCCGAGAAACATGCCTCACCACTCATGTAAACAGTTTCCCAATGATTCCATGCTGCATCTTCAGGATATCCCTTATGTGCATCATAGGTGTTCCACATATCATTCGCCCAATTAAGAGCTTCCAGAGTTGTATCACTTTCTAAATCGTTAAATAAAGTACCGGTGTTATCCTTTCCAATAAAGTTACCTGCATTGGAATAAACAGACATAGTAAACCAAATACTCTTGGAACCGGCCATCGCATAACGGTCAACTATACCGTCATTATCCGTATCCGCTTCAATTTGAGAGCACAATTCTTCAAACTTCTCCCATGTCCACTCACCGGACTCCTGCCAGTCGTAAATCTGCTGAGGATCAATTCCTGCCTCCTGCAAAATTCTCTTGTTAAAGTACATTCCTCTACCGCCGAGTGCATTGTTGCTGTTATAGGAACGGAATCCGTATACGGAATCTCCCTTACCATACAACTCATTAACTGCAGCTACCCATTTATCTTCTGTGAAATCAAGACAATCAAGGGTTGCAACATCATAAACAAGGTCGCTGTTGATTGCTGCAAACACTTCATCAGCTGTACGCATATGGAAAATATAATAATTATCATCTCCGCCTGTGGATGCGTAATCAATTAAGTCCTGAATACAATTTCCCCAGTCGGTCATTGTCATTTCCTTAATAGTAAAGTTGTAGGTTTCCTGAGCCCAATCCAAATATTCATACTTTGCTTCCGTGTAAGCATCGGTAGCTTCCGGACGTGTACCGTCTCCTGACCACCAGTCACGAATAATAACCTCAATGCCTCCAAGGTCAATCTTGTTGCCATTAGCATCTGTTCTGATTGTGTAAGCTCCCAAATCCTCTTCTGTAGAAGACTCTGTAGATGTCTCCGTAGATGTCTCCGTAGATCCCTCTGCGCTGTCTGTAACCACGGTGTTATCTCCGCTAACTTCTGACTGTTCATTTTTTCCACAGCCGATTATGCTAAATGACATAACCGCAGTCAGCAAAACAGCAAATACTTTTTTTACAATCTTACTTTTCATCACCAATCCTCCTTTGATTATATACTAACCCTTTATGCTTTATATTTTATATAAATTCCGGGTAATACAAAATATAATTTTCGCCTCTAAAGGGAACAGTATCGCTTATGCAGCTTCGCTTTCTCTTATATTCAGAGTAACATATTATCATTAGCAATAAATACAAATGATACAACTTTTTTTTTGCATTATACAACTATATCAACATTGCTTTTTGTAAAAAAATTATTTTGGTTCTATTGTTCCAATAACTTACTCAAACTTGCATGAGCTGCCTTATAGGCTCTCTCGCCATTGCTTGCCTTTTTCTCTGCCTTCGGCTCCTGCTCCAGACTGTCAAAACCTACAAAATGAAACAGATGAGGTTCTAAGCTTAAAAAGCCTGTGAATCCCTTATTGTCAAGCTTTTCAAGGCACTCCTTCAGATGACCATCTCCGGTTCCCGGAAGAACCACCTCTCCGATCCCCCAAACAGCATCCTTTATATGAAGATATTCTATATAGGGACTTAGGACATCATAAGCCTTCATCGTATCCTGACCACACTGCACAAAATTTGCAAAGTCGAAAATCCCTTTGAAATGTTCTCCATAAAGCGATTCAAACAGCTCTAAACAGCTTGCAGCATCCTCGCCGTAAATGCCCTTCTCATTTTCATGCAATAAAACTACATCCTCCTGCTTTGCATAATCAACAAGCATCTTGAGTCTTTCAATCACTTTATCACGATACTCTTCACGCTTTGCATCCTTTGGAAGATAAAAACTAAACATACGAATGTATTTTGTATCAAAAAACTTCGCAAGTCCCACGATATGCTTAAACTTTTCAAAATGAGGCTCAAACTCGTCCTCAATACCAATTTTCCCTATGGGTGAGCCGATTGCCGAAACACCGATACCGGCTCCATCCAACTTCTCCTTGAGCTCTGCCGCCTTCTCCATGGTAAAATCTGCCACACCCACACCGTCTGCGCCACGCAGCTCCAAAAATTTTTGTCCCAGTTCCTTTAAGACGCGCAACTGAACATCAAAGGAACTGTCAATTTCATCCGCGAAACCGGATATCTTACATTTTTCCAACATTTCTTTTCCTCTTATGCTTATTAAGCATCCTTTCTTTATAATTTGTGCTATATCTGTTGTGCGTTTCTACACAATTTTTACTCGTTCTTGTTTTTCATCTGTAACAGCTGATACTTTTTAGGGGAAATCCCTATCTGTTGTAAAAAGGTGCGGGAAAAACTGGAATAATTGTTAAATCCCGTCATAAAGCATGCATCACACGGGCTATATCCTTGTGCCAGATATTGCTGTGCCAAGGAACACCTCTTGGCAATAATATATTGCTGTAAAGTGATGCCCATAACCTTCTTGAAGCATCTGCTGATATAAATACCATTATATTGCAATTGCTTTTCCAAAACATTCAAGGACAGGTCCTCTGTTAAATGCTGTTCTATATAGGCAAAGGTCTCTGATACTAATTTAGGCATAATACCTGTATACTGTGGCTTTGTATCCTCAAAACCGCAGCAATTTGCAAGCACAAGAATTTGAGTAAGCAGCGCATATGATAACACATCCGAACCAAAGCTGTTATCCTTCAAAGCAGCCTGTAGTTCCTTTGCATATTTCAAAAAGCACTGCACCTGCTCTTCATCCAAATGCAAATAATTCAGCTTCCCCGACGGAGCCTGTCGAAAACACCTTCCCAGATCAGTCTTATCAGTAGATAATTTTTCCAGAACCGATTCTTTAAAATTAATTACCACCCTGTCATAAACCTCAGGACTGTATAGTCTGGCATGATGGAAACAATGGCCTTTCACGCAGACAAGATCCCCTCTGTCTAAGGTTTTGCCGTCTCCCTCCGAATACATATTCAGTTTTCCGTTAAGCAAAAGTAACAGTTCATAACCATCATGATTGTGCAACACATCCCTTGCATCAAACCCAATGCTAATGTCCTTGCACTCACACATAATATCTTGTTCCAGAACAATTAAATATTTACTTGTTATCTGCATATCGCTCCTCCATAACAAGTCTCTGCAATTTATTAACAGTTAACACTATGCATTTCAATTATACTTTTAATAATACTATAGCACTTCTTTTTTGCAAAAAATACACATCAAGCAACATTTATTTTGCATTATGCAACTTATATAATGTGCAAAAAACAGCTATCTGAATACGATAGCTGTTTTCCTATCATAATGTTACTTATTTTTCAAATGACCATGACTCCATCTCATATCCATTGCCGCTGAAAATGAAGAACAAGTCATGCACGCCTGTTACTTCCTTCTCAAGTACAGCCTGGCAGTTTGCAAAGTCTGCAGAGTCCTCTACATAAATGTAGCCGATAACATCACCGTACATTTTGTCGATGCGTACCTGGATTGCACACTTTTCGCCCTTCTCTGCGGTGGTTCTGATCATCGCATTCAGCTTTGTGGGTGTAGTGTCACCAAAATCAACACCCTGAACCTTTAAGAAGTCACCACTGTCAATGCCTGTAAGAATCATGTCAGAGCCCTTTTCTGTGAGAGGCTTCGTGTCAAGACCACTCATAACCGCCATGGTTACTGCCTGGTTCTTTGCATATGCATCTACATACTTAAGCTGTTTTCTGCCATCTGTGGTCTGTTTGATGATACCGATGGTACCATCCTCACCCATCTCAAACTTATCAACGCTGGTAGCACGGTAGCCTTTTTCAATACCCATCTTCTTCTCAAGCATTCTGGTATGATATGCAATATACCACTCATCCTTAAAGGAGAATACACAGTGATGGTTATTACCGTACAGTCCGCAATATTTGCCGGGATTCTCCAAAATTTTCTCCTTGAATACAAAAGGACCCATGGGACTGTCACTTTCCATACTGATAATCTCTGCATTAGTAAAGCCGTACTTAGCAGTACCTTCAGCATCCACCTGCCAGTTGGAGCAGTATGTATAATAATACTTGTTGCCATACTTATGGATACCGGAATCCTCAAACAGATAAGGTACATCCAGCGCAACAGGCTCTCCTTCAATACCAATCATGCTTTCACTAAGCTGTGCCACACGTCCGGTACCGGGTGCAGAAATCTTATCCTGAGGAACACCGCCGCCAAAGTAAATATATGCCTTACCGTCATCATCCACCAAAACCGCAGGATCGAACAGCCATAATACATTTCCGCAATTAGGCATATCTCTGGTAATCAGTCCTTTTCCAAGTGGATCAACAAAGGGACCTGTAGGGCTGTCAGAAGTAAGTACACCGATTCCTCCGCCTGCATCTGCAAAATACAGGAAGAACTTAGGCTTGCCGTTCATCATCTTCCATGCTGCCGCAGGTGCCCAGGAATTGCGAGCCCATTTAGCCGCGCCGTTTGGACCTGCCGCATATACCGCACCATGGTCTGTAAAGTTTACCATATCATCTGTAGAAATCACATTGATTGTATTAATGGTACTGTATGAGTTCTCTTTCACATTGCCTTCTGCGTCATACTCAAAGCTGTCCGCGGTCATGTAAAAATACACTCTGCCATCATACTCCATTGCATAAGGGTCTGCACCGAAACGCTGTGTCATCAAAGGATTTGTCTCATTGATGCCCTTATAACCCAAATTTGCTTTTAATCCTTCAAAATAGGATGCTGCCAATTCTGCTTTACTCATAATTTCCTCCGTTTCTTCCGTCTCCGCATTGGATTCGGTCTGTTCCACAGAATCATCCGTGGTTTCCATTTGTCCGGTCTCGGCATCTTTGCTTTCAGAAACCGGTGCGTCTTTTTGTCCGCAGCCGCAAAGCATGACTGCCGCAACGACCAGCGCTAACAAAAGTTTACCATATTTCACCTTATTTTCCTACCCTTTCTTCCTAATTCCTTCCATTTCCCTTTAGTCGTTTTTAATAGGGGAAATCGCGAAAGAAAATGTAATATCCTCTGCAGCACTTATGCGGTAAGCATCTTCCACATCTGCACCCCAGCTGTCGAAACCGCCTACACCTCTCACTCTGCCCAGCACACAAAGTACCGTTCTTCTGGCAGGGGGGAGTGCCTCCTGATGGGTAGCATTTTCCAGTTCCTCCGCGATATAAGGCAGACAGGAGAAAGCAAACTTCTCATTATGGGCTGAAATCTGAATACCGAATCTGTCAAGAGGCTTATCCTCTTTGGTACCGTACACTTTAATATCTCTTCCCACATTGCTCTGTACTCTGCTTCTGTAAATTTTTACCCATTCGGTATCCATATGTACACCACAGTCTTGAGGCACAACATATTTGGTGACGGGAAGTCCCTCCACCTCGTAAATTCCGGGAATGCCGCCTGCCATTCTGTCAGGGTAGGTTTCACCAGATAAGCCTTCATAGGTAAAGCCGTCCGCCTTGGTAGGCATTATAAAGCGCATACCAAACACCGGAAGCTCCGGCAACTTCTCATTGCCGAAATAATGAGCTGTCACCACCATTTTACCGTCGGGTGTGATATCATAGGTGACCTCCACCTTTGTCTCCGGAACCGTAATGGTAATGTAGGTAAATGTAATGCTTACATTTTCTGCCGTCTCATTTCCAACAAACTGATTGTTCATCGGTGCCTTGGGAAGCTCTTCGTTGCCGTCAATACATACCTTTACTCCTCTGCAGGGCAAAAACATATCTGCAGAAAGCCACATTCCGGAACGCATATGTAAACGGTTACCTCTGTCATTGTCTGTGGTCGCTCTCCAGAAGGTGGGCTTTAAGGTTCGATACAGCCA
Source organism: uncultured Lachnospiraceae bacterium (assembly GCA_945609985.1). Classification (GTDB taxonomy): domain Bacteria; phylum Bacillota; class Clostridia; order Lachnospirales; family Lachnospiraceae; genus Acetatifactor. The sequence continues at coordinate 17,989 of CALYZQ010000039.1, forward strand.
TTCCTTACCGTCAATTACGATGGACTCCGGACCTCCGCCGTAAGAAAAGATATAGTCAAATCCTTCTCCGTGCAGTCCCAGCGTGGCATCACCGTACACCACATGCAGTTTTGTGTTATTCATATTTGCCATAGTAATATTTCACCTCCTGCATTGCCGGCTTGGGTGTTCTGTCTGCAAACATAATACCGTCTGCCGAGAACTCATAATCTGCCGGTCTGTCATCAAAATCGCCGCCGTAACGGAGTACTTTCTCACCGGTCACTTCATCCGTTACCATAATTGCCTGGTCAATATAATCCCAGATAAAGCCTCCGTGATAGCCCGGGTATTTATCCAATAAATCCATATATGATTTCAAGCCGCCCATGGAGTTACCCATATCATGCATATATTCACACAGAATAAAAGGCTTTTTGGGATTATTCTCCAGATACCTTGCAATATCCCAAGGCTTCGTATACATCTGGCTCTCCACATCAGAGATTCTGTCCTCTAATGAACGATTGTGCACAACACCTTCATAGTGCACCAGTCTGGTGTCGTCAGCCTCTTTGAAATATGCATTCATGGCAGCCAGATTCTCCCCTGCGTAAGATTCATTTCCAAGGGACCAGAATACAATTGATGTATGGTTCTTAAAGGTCTCAAAATTGTTTCTTGCACGGTCTACTACACATTCTCTCCACTGAGGCATGTCACCGGGCATATTCCAGGACATATCCCATGCAGCAAATTTGCACCAGGAACCATGGGTCTCAAGGTTGGTCTCGGCAATCATATAGATACCGTTTATATCACACATGTAGTACCATGCAATCTGGTCGGGATAATGACAGGTTCTCACGGAATTGATATGATTCTCTTTAAATACCTTCATATCAAACTCCATATCCTCCATGGTTACACATCTTCCGCGCTCCGCATTCCACTCATGACGGTTCACACCGTTAAAGATAATGCGCTTCCCGTTAAAGAGAATCACGCCGTCTTTGATTTCAATTCTGCGGAAACCGATTCTATAGGGAACCAGCTCTGTAAGCTCTCCTGCCGCATCAAAAATTCTGATGATAAGCGTATATAAATAGGGATTATGATTGTCCCAGGGAATAACCGTACCGATATCCTCCGGTGCAAAGGAAAGTTCCGCACTCAAGGGAAGCTCTTTCTCAAAGCAGCTTTCATGGTTTGCATCAAGAAGAGATATTTTCGCCTTACAGCCCTCCATGGACACACCTTCCGCCGCAGACACCTTGCACTGCAGTGATAAGCTTCCACTTACGTTATCTGTAAGAAGCAAGGGCTTTGCCCACATATCATCCACATGCAAAGCGGGCTTCGCGCGCAGACTTACGCTTCTGAAGATACCGAAGAAACGGAAGAAATCCTGATCCTCCAAAAAGGCTGCACAGCATCTCTTATGTACCTCCACAGCAAGCACATTGCCCTTTTCCCTGATATAGGGAGTCAAATCGAACTCAGAAGGGGTAAAGCTATCCTCCGCATAACCCACGAACTGTCCGTTCAGCCATACATACATTGCCTGCTCCACACCTTCAAAAAAGATGCTGACACGCTTCCCGCACAAGCCGGGCTCCAAATCAAAGCACTTTACATAAGAACCTACCGGATTATACGCAGCTCCACTAAAGCTGTCTCCTACCGGCACTTTGCCCTCCAGACTGTGTGCAGGTCTTCTGAAAATATGTCCCTCCCAAGGGTACATTACATTGATATAATGTATTTTGTCGTAGCCGGCAAGCTCAATATGCCCGGGCACCTGAATTTTGTCGAAGGTACTCTTATCAAAGTCCTCCCTATAAAAATCTGCGGGACGCTCCATGGAATTTACCGAGTAACAAAAATTCCACTCTCCGTCCAGTGACTGCACCAAGGGATTAACTCCCTTTAAAATGCCATCCTCATTCAGATAAAAAGCATGGTCGCTGTGAGCGGGCATCTGATTTACCCGAAAAACTTCCGGATCATCCAGCCATTTGATATCTGCATTCATAACACCATTTCCTTTCTCCCAATAATACAAGTTTATACCATGATAATTGTACCGCAATGTACGAGATTTGCAAATGATGTATAGGAAAGTAAAATTGATGGATTGTAATATTTCGTATAGAAACAGAGGGGCGGAAGGACCGAGTAGTGCGATGGGATACCATGACCGCCGCAGGCACGCTTTCGCTAAAGTTCGCAACGTAGCGGCACTAGGCTCGAAGGCGCGCGCGCCTTGACCTCGCCAAGGGCCGACGTGCTCACATTGCACTGCTTGGGTCATGGTATCCCATCGCGCTGCTTGGTCCTTCCCTCTACTGCTTCTCTCCACTACCACATATAAAAAGAGGATGCCTTAAGCATCCTCTTACATTCATCTTACTCACTCTCGCGTCCGAGTAAAAATGCCTTGTGGTTTAACCGGGCAAATTTAGGAGGAACGCATTCGTCAATTGCCTTCTGCCATTTTTCTACGGGTAAATCGAAATACTTGGACAATCTGCCCATAAGTACAATATTTACCGCCTTGGAGGAGCCTGCCTCCTCTGCAAGGGAAAGACAATCCATGGCATCTACCTGAGCACCTGCTGCCTTCAGCTTCTCAATCAGGTTTTCAGGATACTGTGCCGCACCTGTAATAACGGGCATGGGGTCGATTTCCTGGGTATTTACCACTATTCGGCCATCCTTCTTTAAATATTCCAAGTAACGGGCTGCCTCCAGCTTTTCAAAGGAAACAATAAAATCAGCCTCGCCCTTGTCAATAATGGGGGAATACACCTTTTCACCAAAGCGCACATAGGTAACTACGCTTCCGCCACGCTGGCTCATACCGTGTACCTCGGATACCTTTACATCATACCCTTCTGATAAGAGCAAATGTCCCAAAAGCTTGCTGGCAAGCAGGGAGCCCTGACCACCAACACCTACTATCATAATATTCTTTGTCATTGTTATCTCCCTTCCTTACTGCAATGCATCAAACTTGCACAGCTGCTTACATACACCACATCCCACACAGAGGGTGGTATCGATGACTGCCTTACCGTTTTTCATGCTGATAGCAGGACATCCAAGTCTCATACAGGACTTACAGCCAATACAATTGCCTTCGCAAACCTTAACAGGTGCCTCATGCTTCACATACTTAAGCAGGGCGCAGGGGCGTCTGCTGATGATTACGGAAGGTGCTTCCACAGCAAGCTCTTCCTTCAACACCTTGTCACACTCTGCAAGATTATAAGGATCGATCACTCTCACGCGCTCAAAGCCCATAGCACGGCAAAGTGCCTCCAAATCAATCTTTCCTGCAGGGTCACCCTTGATATTGTAACCGGTGGTAGGGTTCTGCTGATGTCCTGTCATACCGGTAATGGAGTTATCTAAAATAATAACAGTTGAATTGCTCTGATTATAAGCAATATTGGCAAGACCTGTCATACCGGAATGCATAAAGGTGGAATCACCGATAACCGCAACGGTCTTACCCTCGCTCTCCTGTCCAAGTGCCTTGTTAAAGCCGTGGATGGAACTGATGGATGCACCCATGCAGAGTGTCATATCCATAGCGTTAAGAGGTGCTACTGCACCCAAAGTATAGCAGCCGATATCACCCAGCACATTGCACTTATTCTGTTTTAAGGTAAAGAACAGGCCTCTGTGAGGACAGCCTGCACACATAACGGGAGGTCTACCAGGCATGGTCTCGTCCAGAGAACAGGATGCAGGAACCTCCACACCAAGCTTCTCTGCGATTAAGTTCTGTGAAAACTCGCCTTCGATGGGAAGCACATCCTTACCGGTTACCACCAAACCAAGCTGCTTACAGTGGTTCTCAATCACAGGGTCAAGCTCCTCAATAATGACAAGCTTCTCAACCTTAGACGCAAAGTCTAAAATCAGTTTCTCGGGCAGAGGATTTACCATACCCAGCTTTAAGATGCTTGCCTTGTCGCCAAACACTTCCTTTGCATACTGATAGCTGGTAGAGCAGGTAATAATACCAAGCTTGGTATCTCCCATTTCCACACGGTTAAAGTCGCAGTTTTCTGCGTATGTAATCAGCTTGCGGGTACGCTCCTCCACAAAGGGATGACGGCGGATTGCATTGCCGGGCATCATAACGTACTTTGCAATATTCTTTTCATAGGGCTTTGCGGGAATCTCCACACGGGGAGAGGTCTCCACAACACTCTGGGAATGTGCCACGCGGGTACACATCTTAATAATTACGGGAGTATCAAACTCCTCGGAAAGGTCAAATGCCTTCTTGGCAAACTCACATGCCTCCGCAGAATCTGCAGGCTCCAACATAGGAACCTTGGAGGCAATGGCATAATGGCGGGAATCCTGCTCATTCTGAGAGGAATGCATACCGGGATCATCCGCAACACAGATAACCATACCGCCGTTTACACCGGTATAAGCACAAGTAAACAAGGGGTCTGCCGCAACATTTAAGCCTACGTGCTTCATACCGCAGAAGCTTCTCTTGCCTGCCAGGGATGCACCGAATGCAACCTCCATGGCAACCTTCTCATTGGGCGCCCACTCGCAATAAATTTCGTCATATTTTGCAGCCTCTTCCGTAACCTCGGTACTGGGAGTACCCGGATAACTGGAAACAACACTACATCCCGCTTCATACAGGCCGCGGGCCAAAGCCTGATTACCTAACATTAATTGTTTCATGCTATATTTCCTTCCGTTAAAAATACTACATTTCATCATAGCATTTTTTGTCGTTTAAGTAAATAAAAACTTATAAAGAAAAGGTGGCAAATCTTGAAAAAGTGGTGTATAATAGTCACAGAATTGAATATATACTCACTTTGCAGATATGGTTCATCGGTAGAACGCCGGCTTCCCAAGCCGGAAAGGCGGGTTCGATTCCCGTTATCTGCTTTTT
>CALYZQ010000040.1 GCA_945609985.1 uncultured Lachnospiraceae bacterium
TCTGCAGGCTCAGTGCTCTCAGGCACTTCCTCACTCTCTCCAGGTTCTGTGCTTTCAGGCACATTTTCGCTCTCCTGCTGCTCATCCTCATCATATACTATCGTTGGGGATGAACTCTCCTGATTTTTCAAATCCGAAAGAACCGTGTTTTTTTCTTCCACCATTCCCAGTTGCAATGCTCTTTTCTTTATTTCTTCATCAGACAGGGAATCTTTTCCTCCGGTTGCAACACCCATTAAAATGGCTGTCACAATCATACTGATGCCGATTCCCCGCATATAATATCTTCTTTTCATTTTGGCTCACATTTCCCAATTATTACAATCAACTGTTCTTATATAAATCAATGACCAGCTTCACTTCACCTACACCAAGACCAAGTGTCTTTGCAATCACCACATTGGATTTTCCTTGTCTGTAAAGTTCAAGTATCTGTTCATTCTTATTGGTACCGATGTTTCCTGCTTCGGGCACTAAAACCGCATCCTGACCGGTTTTTGTTTCTTTTACAGCTTTTACTGCACTTTTTTGCTTCTTTTCCGGTTTTGGGGCCTCTTTATCCTTTGCAGGTATTACCACCGCATCGGTATTAACAGTCTCTTCCGTAATGGTTTCAACCGAAAGCTTCTGGAAACTGGTGACAGTAGCTTCTGCTTCCTTTACGGTTTTGTTCACCTCTGATACCGTATTTTTCAAATTGGTATGCTTGTCATTCAGCATATCATATAAAAACATTACTTCTTCATGATTTTTATGAATTTCCTGTAATACAGTATCTGAGTACTCGTTTACAGCCATTATCTTTTCATTTGTAAGCCTCTCTAAAGAACGTTCTGTCTTCTCCACCGCATATCCCACGGCTTCTTCCACCACATCATCCACATGCGCTCTTACATTGTCCATTTCCTTGGAAATCATTGTCTTTATTTCTTCTTTGGCTACTGCCTGTGTCTCTTCCGATATTTCTTCCTTTTTAACCGGGAGTACAAAGCTTAAAATAAAAACAACTGCCCCCACCATCAACAAAACTATTTCCATTACTTCCATGAAATCTTATCATCCAATCCTTATATTTTCATATCAAAGCTTTTTCTACCCTTTACAACCATCTGCTCATGCTTTTGCTGCCTTCTGCGGTCCTTTCCACCGTTTCCGGCATATTCATTGTCTCCCTTTTCCTTTGCATCAAATTGTCTGCTGTGCCAGCCGGCCTCATCACTTTCATTCACCTGGTTGGTACGCCTAACCTGCTCCTTTTGCACCTGCTGACCGATATTGGACTGGTCAACAAAACCTTTAATATCTTCGTTATGCTTTATGGTTGTATAATCCTGTGCTCTTGATATGGTTGTAAGCTCTATCGAACCAAATGCCATAATACTCCTCCTTTATAGAGGCATCATCTTTACCTCGCCCTCGCGCTTCTCAAACCTGCAATATTTATAGCTTGTCTGAATCATCATGGAAACATCACCGATTACAATTGTGGTCCCCGGATACACTTCTCCGAGCACTTCAATCTCTGCTTTAATGGTGGGGTCAAACAAAAGCTGCAATTCCTTCATAAGATTACTCTTTTGCTCCAGTTCAACCTTCTTTTCCGTAAGCGTCTTTATTGCACCCTTAACATAATTTACCTGATCCGGCGAAAAACGTGCTCCCTTGGCTTTTTTCTCCGTAAAATTCGCTATCACAGGCTGTACGGAACGGATTACCTTGACAATTTCAGCAACTTCCTTCTGCGTCTGCATGTATTGTGCTTTTATCTGGGGACTGACACCTACCTCAACAATAGTAGATGCCCCCATTACTGCGCCCAATGTTTTTACAGATATTTTATTTCCTGCATGGATATGACCACCTGTAATAAAGCCTCGCTTACCGGATACTGTTATCTCCGTACCTGCCGATACATCCGAATGCAGAATAGACTCCGTACTCACATAACCGCCAGCTTCCGCCTTTGCGTTTTCCAAAAACTTGGCAACAATATTGCCTCCTGCCTCCAGTATTCCCTTTGACATACCGTTCATGCCTCTGGCAATAATAATATTACCGTCTGCATAAATTTTGGCACCCTCAACCACGCCGTTAATGATGACATTTCCTCTGGCTTTAATCTCATAATTGGATGCCACATTACCGTTTACCTGCACACTACCTTCAAAGTCAATATTTCCGGTAGAAATATCTACATTTTCAACCTCATAAACATCAGAAACAAAAACCTTGTCCTCCACCAGCATTACATGCCCGTTCACCATGGAGGTAATGGAAAGCCTGTCATCTGAAAGCTGAATATTATGACCATATTTCAGCATCAGCTTCTTCACTTCCCTGGGCTTTATTTTATTACCTATTACATCCTCGCCGTATTCACCTTCATCTGCCGGAATAATACGTGCCAGCATATCTCCCTTTTTACAGTGGTTAATCACATTCAGATGGAAAAAGTCAACACTGCCATCCTCTAACATAGTCGGCTGCACATGTACATCTGTATTGAAAAAATACTCTATCTGTGCATCTGTACCATGTCTGGGTTCCTTACCTTTTGCAACTATCAAATCCGTACAGTAGGAAGGGTCTTCAAAATGCTTTTTTAATGTTTCTAACTGAATACCCGCCGTGATATTACGGAAACGCAAGTCTTTTACAAATTCATCAATCGTAAGTCTTTTACCTGTCTCTGAAGGCGCAAAAAAGCGGGCTACTGCCGTCATATTGTCCGGACTGACTGTAACCTGATAATCTTCTTTATACGGAGGACACTGCCCTGTTCCTAACGGGAACACCATTTCCCTCTGCTCTAAAATTGCTCTGTGAAGAGCAGTTAAATCGTAGGTATATCCACCTCTTTCAAGATATGCCTGCAATTCCATCGTTCTGATATCTTCTCCGCCGTCCTTCGCCGGAAACAGTTTCAACCCCACACCTTCTACTGTTTTTACTAACTGAAAATACCCGTTACTCATTTCATTCCCTTCTCCTAAAACCGCATTTTACTTATCTGACAAAAGCCCCATATAGCTTCCCATTTTTACCTTCATCTTCTGAAGTGCTCTGGTATGTAATTGGGAAACTCTTGATTCTGAAACCTCCAGAATATTACTAATCTCCTTAAGTGTCAGTTCTTCGTAATAATACAGGGTTATAACCTTTTGTTCTTTTTCTGTCAAAAGGGACAATGCTTCACCAAGCACCTTGGTAAGCTCATCCTTTTCCACCTGTTCTTCAGGTCCTACAAAGCGGGAAGTTGTATGTCGGCTGTAATCCTGTGAAACATCACTTCCCTGGTCCATATATTCGTTTAACGATACAACGCCTGTGATTTTCATCTGAGACTGCCAGTCTGCATATTCATCCTGAGAGATTCCCAGACCCTTTGCAATTTCCTCATCCGTTGCGGAATGACCGGTTGTCTGCTCAATTTCCTTAATCACAGAGTCGATTTGTTTCTGTTTTTGTCTGATGGTTCTCGGTATCCAGTCCATCTTCCTAATTTGATCCAATATAGCTCCTCTGATTCTCAGACTCGCATAGGTTTCAAACTTCACTTCCTTCATGCAGTCAAATTTATCTATGGCATCTATCAGACCGAAAATACCATAGCTTACCAAATCCTCATATTCCACATTATATCCTAGATACATGCTGAGTCTTCCTGCTACCAGCTTCACCAAGGGTGCATACTCAAGGATAATCTTTTCTCTGGCATCCGGAGACTTTGTCTGTGCATATTCTTCTAACAACTTTTTCTTTCCGGCTTCATCCATAGTTCTTTACACCCTCCTTCCGTTATTTATGCTTCCTGCTGACTTTCCTTCTCTCCTTCAGCCTCTTCTGCATCCTTTTGGATTACTTCTCCCTCTTCTTTGTTTTTCTTTTCATTCTGCTTCTCAAAATTGTCAAGTAAACTCTTGAGAATACTGCCCAACACATAGAACACTACCAATACCACAGCGAGAGAAATCAATTTTGCACTGATGGAATAGTTTTTTACAAATGTAATGATACAGGTAACCGCTCCCGCTACCAGCATTAAAATTATAGGCATATATCTTCTGTTCATTTTGTTCTTCCTTATCAGATAACCGTCTGTGCTTTTCCAACAGCCCTTATATGGAATTCTCCAGTCTCAGGATAATAAGTTACTGTTCTACCATAATTAGCTCCCGTATCCTGAGCCAAAACCGGTATATTTAATTCAGCCAGCTTTTGCTTGGATGCTTCTACATTCCGCTCACCAATCATCATTGTCCCATTATTGGTATTAAACTGGAACATAGTCGCTCCACCTGCTATTTTGGCCTCCAGACGCGCCTTATTTGCGCCCAGCTTTTCCATCTGATTTACCAGCTCTACGATTCCGGTATCTGCAAACTTTGCAATATTCTGGCTGCTGTTTCGTATTGCCGTACTGTCCGGCAACATGATATGTGCAAGTCCTCCGATTTTGGTAACCGGGTCACGAAGAGCAATTCCCACACAGGAACCAAGCCCCAAGGTGGTTACACCGTCGGGGCTTATACAAGTCTTCAAATCTGCCATTCCAACCTTAATTATTTCACTCATTCTTTTATCCTTTGTCCCTAGATTTACAATACCGGTATTCCCAAAGAAGTCAAAATTTTAGAATAAGAATCCAAATCCGGTATCAAAATAAAATAACCGTCAATCTCTACTTCGTCATAGAACTGAGACTGAATCAAAAGAATTTTATCACCCATAGTTCCAAAATAAATTGCAGGTACACTTAAAATGGCGCATGCCATATCAACCGTCAACTGTGGCGGTGTAGGGAATATCTTTAAATTTGTCAGGCTTGAAAGAGAATTTAAATAAGCACCGGTAATGATATTACCGACCTCTTTCATGGCAGACAATTCCATCTCTGTGAACTCATCGCCCTCCGGAGCCATTCCCATCATAATTTTATTAATCAGATGCTTTGCGCTTGCCTGTTCTACCAAAAACATCATACTGCCGGTGATATCTCCTTCTACACCAAGGAAAACACCAACCATAATCTGCTCTTCGCCGCCCATGATTTCACCAACCTCGGCAAAATCCAACAGCTTAACCTGGGGAACCTGCATATCCACTTTACATTGGAGCATCTGGGAAAGTGCCGTCATGGCATTTCCCGCTCCGATATTACCAATTTCTTTTAATACGTCTCCGTAATTCTCAGAGACCTTTTCCAAGCTCATATCACCCATGGGATATTTCCTCCGTTAACTCTTAAGCATTTTCTTCCAAGGTAATCATATTTAAGTCTAACAGGGAAATCAATTCACCGTTGTGTTTTCCCACTGCGTTAGTAAATCTGACCTTTCCGTCCTTGTTATCATAGTTCAGCTTTTCAATTTCGTTACCTGTCAGGGTTACTACCTCTTTCACTTCATCGACGATGATGCCAACATTGCCTTCCTGCTCAAGCTTCAAAATAATAATTCTTGTTGCTTTTGTAAGTTCGTCAGGTTCATATCCCATCTTCAGACGAATACTGATAACCGGCAAAACCTCTCCACGAAGGTTAATAACACCCTTTAAATACTCCGGCACCTTCGGTACTCTGGTCATTCGCTGCATTCTTACGATATTGTCTATGTAGCGGATATCAATTCCAAACTGCTCATCACCCAGACGGATTACGATAAACTGGATGGTCTCCATTGCTTCCTTGCTATTTATATCTGCAACGCTTAAATTGTTTGTTGTAGTCAGCTGTTCCATACTGTTATCTCTCCCTTCTTTACAGTAATGCGTTGGCATCCAGAATCAGTGCCACTTCGCCATCACCCAAAATGGTTGCTCCGCTGATAAACTTACACTGTTTAATGTATTTACCAAGGGACTTTATAACAATTTCCTGCTGTCCAATCAATTCATCAATTACCAGACCTGCCATACGGTCACCCTTCTTGACGATAACAACCACCAGATTAGCATCGGGAGATTTGGTACTCTCCACATCCACAATCTCATTCAGACGGATCAAAGGAATTACAGTACCTCTTAAGTGAATTACTTCCTTGCCCTGAACCAGTTTAATCTCACCGGGTTCAATGTCTTCAATTGTCTGAATGGAGCCAAGGGAAATTGCATACTTTTCTCCACCAACAACAACCATAAGTGCCTGAATAATTGCAAGGGTAAGAGGAAGTCGAATGGTCCATGTACTTCCCTCTCCCAGTTTCGTCTTAACTTCCACTTCACCGCTTAAGGATTCAATCTTGGAACGTACTACATCAAGACCAACGCCTCGTCCGGATACGTCTGATACCTTCTTTGCAGTTGAGAAGCTGGGCAGGAATAAAAGATTGATAATATCCTTCTCTGCCATGGTTGCGGCCTGCTCAGGTGTAATAACACCACGCTCAATTGCTTTCTCTTTAACCGCTTCCGTATCAATACCGTTACCGTCATCTCTTACTTCGATAACAACGTTATTACCGTCCTGATATGCATCTAGGAAGATGGAGCCCACTGCAGGCTTGCCACGCTGAGCACGTACTTCTGCTGATTCCAAACCATGGTCTGCAGAATTACGAAGCAAATGCATCAGAGGGTCACCGATTTCGTCTACCACGGTACGATCAAGTTCAGTCTCCTCACCGGACATGTAAAGTTCCATTTTCTTTCCGAGATTCTTGGAAAGGTCACGAATCATACGAGGGAATTTATTAACAACGCTCTCAATGGGAACCATTCGTACCTTCATAACGGATTCATGAAGACTGGTGGTTACGCTCTCGAGATATTCAATATGCTCATCAATCGCTCCGTTTGCAGAACCTTCCTGATCAGTTGCAGATACAAGGGAATTCTTTGCAATGATAAGCTCACTTACCAGATTCATGAGAACATCCAGCTTTTCAATATCTACACGTACGGTACGGTTAACAACGGGCTTACCGGGTGCTTGCTTTTTCTCTGTCTTAGCAGCCGCTTTGGACTTATCCTCTGCTTTTGCAAGTGCATTAGTCTTAGCCTTGTCAGTTTCTTCAATATCTTCAACCGGACGATAGCTCTTAACTTTTTCAAGTTCAAGCTCTGCTCCTGTAACCTGTGCTATCTCAGAAACATATTCTGCCGCTTTTATAATCACATCAAGACTGTTCTCCGATACAACAATCAGTGTGAAATCTCTCTCGAATCTCTCATCTTCGATATCCTGCGCACTGGGCCAGGAAACGATGATTTCGCCCTTTTCTTCAATTGCCTTGAATACCAGGAATGCTCTTGCAGCCTTTAAGATACAGCTCTCCTGTACCACAACATTGAGTCCGAATACATTCTTACCCTGCTTCTTTGCAGCTTGAATAACACGTATCTGACTGTCGTCCAAATTGATATCATTCCACTTCTCTTCAACTGCTTCTTCTGTCTTTGCAGTTTTCTTAGCTTTCTTGGGAGCTTCCTTCTTCTCCTCAGCTGCCTTGCCATCTAAAATTTCATTCAGCTGTTTAATAAGCGGTTCATTATCATTTGTACCCTCATCAGCCGTTGACTGAATATTATTATTGTATTCTTCCAATGCATCCAGACAACGGAACAAAACATCGATCATCTCAGGATGTACTTTAATGTTACCGTTTCTCACTTCTGAAAAAACGTTTTCCATATCATGGGTCAATGCCTGCATGCGCTTATAACCCATAGTACCCGCCATTCCCTTTAAGGAATGTGCGGCACGGAAAATCTCATTGACAGTATCCATATTTTCGGGATCTGCCTCCAAATCAAGAATCTGAGTATTCAGATTTTGTAAATGCTCTTTTGTTTCATCCAGAAAAATCTCAAGATATTGGCTAACGTCCATCTTATCCTCCAATCTGCCGAAACCGGCACCTTCATCTTTAGGGTGTTACTCCCACCTGTAAAATAATTTCCTGTGCTATCTGCTCCAAGGAAACTGTTTGATCTGCCAATCCTGCATTCACAACACTTTTGGGCATTCCGTAGACCACACAGCTGTCCTGATTTTGGGCAATGACATGCACTTTTTTCTTTGCCTTCAGATTCCGGATGCCTTCCATTCCATCGGCACCCATTCCGGTCATAACAGCACAGACAACCTGATCATATCTGCTGTCACCCAAAGATTCATACATATAGTTGGCACAAGGCTTTACACCCTCCCGGGAAGGTTCATCCGTATAATGGATGGTTGCGATGCCTGTCTGTGAAGTAACCACATTCATGTGCATGCCTCCCATGGCAACATACACAATCCCTTTCTCAAGCACATCTCCCTCGCTCGCTTCCTTGACCTCAACCTCACTCAAACCGTTTAAACGCTCCGCCAAAGAAGCAGTAAATCCTTTCGGCATGTGCTGTACCAAGACCACCGGTGCATCCAAATCTTTGGGTAGCTTAGGGATAACTGCCTGCAAAGCCTTGGGTCCTCCCGTTGAGCTTGCTATGGCAACAATCTTATTACCCGCCGTATTTGCGGAATGCTTTTTCACAATGTCTACCACTTTAGCGGTAATGTTCTTGTCCTTCAATTCCTTGCTTTCAGACTCAAACACAGGTGGTTTACTGTCACAAACGACCTCCAAAATACGGAGTAAATCATCTCTAAACTGCTCCACCCGACAATCCCTTGCGTTGTCCGGCTTATGTATGAAATCCAAGGCTCCAAGTTCCAGAGCATCGAGAGTGGTCTTTGCACCCTCTCTGGTATCTGTACTGGCCATCATTACTTTTGCGGGGATTTTATATTTCCGCAGTTCCTTTAAAAGTTCCAAGCCGTTCATTCTCGGCATATTCACATCTAAAACTACTGCATCATATGTATTCCTGCTAAGTAAATCCAAAGCCTGCAGACCATTGGTCGCTCTTGCTGTAACCTGGAATCTCTTATCACTATTGATTATATCACAAAGCATACTTCTCATAAGTGCAGAGTCATCAACTACCACAATTTTTTTTGTGATTTCTTCCATTTTTCAACCTCATTTTCCGAAAATTCTAGTCATTTATGACAATCTTTCTTTTTTCCGGCTTTTTCTTTCTTCTTCAAATATATACTTAATAATTTCTTCTCTGGCATTTACATTGAGCCTGAAATACTCCATACGATATTCCAGATACCCCGGTTTATTCTCCGGCTTCTTTACGGACAATATTTTACCCAACACTTCAAATTGCTTGCGGGTACTACCTATTTGTAAAGGATAACTGCAGAATATCAGACTGCCCGCCTCAAAATTCTCCTTAGACATGAACCGGATTCCGCCTCCACTGATATCTACAATAATACCTTCCTGCATGGCAAGTCCGAGCTGTATGCGATACGGCTCGTTATTCTCGATTGGGCGCACCTCATCCTCAGTAAGCGCCCTTACCTGCATTTCTATTGCACAGCTGAAACGGTAATACTCTCTTCTCTGATACTTGCTTAAATCACTAATCAGTTCCATAACAAGCATATATACATTGTTACTCTTATACCTGTCCGTAATTCGTGCATAGCACTTATAGAGACCGCTTTCCCCATAAAAAATCATCTCATATTCGCTGTCTATGGGTAAAAGCACGAGCTTACTCTGCTCCAAGGGCATTTCAATCTCAAGCATATCCTCAGACAATATGTCAATCACCCGGCTTTGGTATACCTTGGGGGTAATTTCTTCTCCGCCCTTCCACCTGTCCAGAGACTGTAAATCTATTCTGTTTCCGTTTTCTATAAATTTTGAAAGCATATGAAAACACCTTTCACTTTCATTATCTGCCAGAAACTATATGAGAAAAGAAAGCTGCCATTCCACGTTTGGGCTGGCGGAGTTCTTCTTCCTTTTCCATCAGTCTGTAAGCAATTTTTTCATAGGCAAGACTTGACTTCGCCGTAGGATTTTGTGCCGATATGGGCATTTGCTGCATCACCGCTTTAACAAGCTGGGTATCCTGTGGAATACATCCCAGATATGTCATCGGCAACTTCAAGTATCTGGTAACAACGGCATTCAATTTGTTAAACAAAATCTCTCCGTCTGCTTCCCGCTCAACTTTATTGGCAATCAGCTTCACCTTTGTGGCATCTTCATTAAATCTTGGATGCCTGTAAAGGGCTTTTAACAAGGAATAAGAATCCGTTATGGATGTAGGCTCCGGGGTGGTAATTAACAAAATTTCACCGCTTGCCACCAAAAACTCCAACACCGCATCAGCAATGCCGGCTCCCGTATCCACAATCACAACGTCTGCTATGGCATCCAATTGTGCAAGATTCTGAATGATATAGGCCAGATAATCCCTGCTTAAATTGGACATACCTGCAATTCCGGAACCGCCGGATATAAAACCAACCTCCATAGGTCCCCAGGTAATAATCTCTTTAATATTTTTACCCTGATAAATCAAATCACACAAATTATGCTTGGGAACTGCGCCAAACATAATCTCAATATTGGCAAGTCCAAAATCCGCATCCAGAATAATCACTCTTTTACCCATCTTGCGGAATTGAATAGCCAGATTGATGGCTGTATTGGATTTTCCCACACCGCCCTTACCACTGGTTACTGTAATCACCCTCGCCAACGGACGGTTCTGCATACTTGCCTTAATAATTCGTAACTGTTCTGCCTGATCCATAAAGCTAATGCTTTCCTCCCAATAATTGTTTTACCGTCTTCTGCGGATTGAACTTTTCAATATCATCCGGAACATTCTGTCCATAGGTTACATATGCAACACTGCTGTCTGCCGCCAATTTAATATTCAAGATACTTCCAAGAGTCGATGTCTCGTCAATCTTGGTAAAAATAAGCTGGAAGCCTGTAATCTCTTTATAGGTATCAACAATCTTTAACAAATCCCTATACTGTGTGGTAACACTGAGCACTAAAAAGCACTGATACTCCACTGTATTCTCTCCCACGGTTTCCTTAAGGGAATCCAACAATACCTTCATATCACCAAGCTGCTGCTCGTTCTTGTAGGAATGACCTGCCGTATCCACAAAAATATAGTCAAATTCATGAAAGCTTGCAATGGCATCCTGTAACTCTTCTTTGGTATAGATAACTCTGAACGGTACTTCCAAAATATTAGCATAGGTACGAAGCTGTTCAGCTGCGGCTATACGATAAGTATCCGCTGTAAGCAACGCCACTTTCTTCTTTTCCTCCACGGAATAGTAACTTGCAAGCTTGGCTATCGTCGTAGTCTTTCCCACTCCGGTGGGTCCTACAAAAAGAATAACCTTCGGTCCCTTTGAAGCAGGAGTAATTCCACCTATTTTACCAAACTTTAATATCATCTTCTGATAAATGTTGGCAAGAATATAATCAAAAGGCATATTGGGCTTTTTACTCTTCTCAATATCTTCCATGAGCTGATTTGCATATTTTTCATCCACACCATTGTCAATCATGGTATTGTACAACAGACGGATAAATTTGTCCTGTTCTTTGCTCTCCATGGATTTTTCCTCTTGCATTTCCGGTTTCTTTTGTACATTTTCCGGTGTTGCTTCCGCAACAGGCTTCTTTGGTTTTTCTTCCTTAACAGGCTCGGGGGCATTTTGCAGACGATTCTCCAAAAGAGTCTGCAGACTGTCCAATTTCTTTTCGATATTATCCGTATTGGTCAGATGAATACCCTCTCTGTTTGTTGCACTCTTTTGCACTGCTTCCCTGTGCACCGGCGCAATTATTTCTCTTTCATCCTCTAAGGCCACCGTTACTTCCACCTGCTTGGACCGAAAAGCCGCAAACAATCCTTTGCGCTTTACATTCTTTACATTCATGATAACAACGCCGTTACCCAGTTCTTTTTTTGCCGCCTCTACGGCTTCCTCTTCTGTTTTTCCAACAAACTTTTTAATAATCATTATGCCGTCACCATTCCTACTGACTGTAATTCAACGTTACTTTCCACCTCATTGTAGGATACCACAACCAAATCCCTGTAATAATCCTCTGTGAGACGCTTAAAATATACTCTAACAATGGGAGAAGTAATAATAATCGGATTTTTTCCCAAACTTTCCAGCTTCGCTGTTTCTCTTCCTACGGAGTCCACGATTGCTCTGGCCCTTGCAGGGTCAATATTTAAGAATGCTCCTGTCTCCGTCTGTTTCACACTTGCCATAATCTCCTGTTCTATTTTAGGATCAAGTGTTACCACACTCGTAGTCTCATGTGCAGGAAAATATTTGGTGGAAATTGCACGCTTTAAGCTTTGGCGTACATATTCCGTCAGGATATCCGTATCCCTTGTAGTCGGAGCATAATCTGCCAATGTTTCTGCTATTGTCAGCAAATCCCTGATTGAGATACCTTCTTTTAACAAATTTTGCAGTACCTTCTGCACCTCTCCAAGTCCCAGAAGCTTGGGTACCAGTTCCTCCACAAGAGAAGGATTTGTCTCTTTTAAGTTGTTTATCAGGCTCTGTACATCCTGACGTGTCAAAAGTTCGGATATGTACTGTCTGATAATCTCCGTCAGATGAGTAGCAATAATAGACGGCGGGTCTACAACGGTATAGCCTAAGCTCTCTGCTCTTTCTCTCTGTCCCTCCGTTATCCAGATGGCCGGCAAATGGAAGGAAGGCTCGAAGGTAGGTATACCGGTAATCTCCTCTTCCACATATCCCGGATTCATGGCCATATAATGGTCAAACAAAATTTCACCTTCGCTGACCTGAATTCCTTTAATCTTTATAATATACTGATTGGGGTTGAGCTGGATATTATCTCGCAGACGGATAATCGGCACAACCGTACCAAGTTCAATGGCAATCTGCCTTCGTATCATAACCACACGGTCAAGCAAATCGCCGCCCTGACTCACATCCGCAAGGGGAATAATTCCGTAACCGAATTCCAACTCAATAGGATCCACCTGCAATAAGCTGTTTACATTCTCCGGCTGCCTGATTTCCTCTGCGGCAACCTCCTCGCTGTCAACCTCTTTTTCAATTTGCGAAGTCTCAATAGTGTCTGCAATGTTTCTTCCGACAATGATAAATACCAAGCCGAAGCCAACAAACAAAATTGTATTCAAAGTGGTAACAAAACCCAATACCGCAAGCATGGTACCTACCAGATAAAGTACCTTTGGGATACTGAAAAGCTGTCCCATCAGTGCAGAGCCAAAATCTGCATCCTTACTGCCCTTAGTCACCAGAATACCTGTCGACAAAGATATCAATAGGGAAGGTATCTGGCTTACCAGACCGTCACCAATGGTAAGAATCGTATATTTATCCACAGCGGCGCCAATATCCATACCCTGTCTGGTAACGCCCATAACCAGACCGCCTACGATATTGACTACCGTAATAATCAGACCGGCAATAGCATCTCCCTTAACATACTTTACGGCACCATCCATGGAGCCAAAGAAATTTGCCTCCTGCTGGATTTTATCACGTCTTCTCTTTGCTTCTTCATCCGTGATAGCTCCGGTATTTAAGTCTGCATCAATTGCCATCTGCTTACCGGGCATTGCATCCAAGGTAAATCTTGCGGTTACTTCGGATACACGCTCAGAACCTTTATTGATAACCATAAACTGAATCAATATCAGAATGATAAACACAATGATACCGATAACCAAATCACCGCCACCTACATATTCGCCAAAGGTAGCAACGACATTACCGGCATCTCCCTTACCGAGAATCAGCTTGGTGGAGGATACATTCAGTGCAATTCTAAATATGGTGGTAAACAACAAAATGGTAGGGAAATAAGACATATCCAGCACTTCTTTGCTGAACATGGCCTGAAACATAATAGTAAGGGCTACAGCAATATTCAGTGCCAGAAGAATATCCAAAAGCCAGGAAGGCACAGAAACTATAAACATTACAATCGCTGCCATAATATATAATGCAACGCCCAAGTCGGCCTTCTTAACTTTCATCTTCTCACTCCCTTCCATCTTTTATTTGACTTTTACTTAACCGGGAATTTTATATTTTCCCCTGAAGTTTATATACAAATGCCAGCACCTCTGCCACTGCCTGATACAGCTCCGGCGGAACCGCCTGTCCTACATCAACATTGGCATAAAGCATACGTGCCAGCGGCTTATTTTCTACAATCTCAATTTTATTTTCTTTTGCAATCTCTTTGATTCGTGCCGCCAGATAATCTTCTCCTTTGGCAATCACAAGCGGCGCATCCGCCACCTCAGGATCATATTTTATAGCAACAGCATAATGGGTCGGGTTGGTAATGACCACATCTGCCTGGGGAAGGTTTTGCATCATACGTCTTTGGGAAACCTCTCGCATCTTCTGACGTATCTTTCCTTTAATCTGAGGGTCTCCTTCCTGTTGCTTGTATTCTTCTTTGATTTCCTGTTTGGTCATTCTCATATCCTGACTGAATTTTACCTTCTGATATACAAAGTCAGCCAATGCAATCACCATATACACAATGGAAATCCGAATACCCAAATCCGTCACTGTCTCTGCCGCAAAACCAATAGCCTGCATAAGAGGCATATCATACAGAATATAGAGAAGAGGCCACTTGTCTTTCAAATAGCCGTAACAGATATATACAATCAATCCGATTTTTAATAGGGACTTGATTAACTCAACCACGGAATTCACGGAGAAAATCCTCTTAAATCCGGAGATTGGATTTATCTTACTGAATTTGGGCTGCATGGGCTTTCCCGTAGGTTTCCACCCAACCTGCGCCACATCACTTAAAAATGCTACTATCACACCGACAATCAATATCGGAGCACAGATAATTACCGTATCCAGCATCATGTTCTGAAAAACAATCCGCGTATCGTTGGTTGGCATAAATCCATGCCAGAAGGTTACCACTTCCGGTATATTGTTATAGGTCTTTGAAAACAGCGAAAGCAGTTGTCCGCTCATGTTTCCAACCCAGAGCTTCAACACCAAAAACAGAGCAAGTAATCCAAGTCCATTGGCAATTTCCCTACTCTTAGCTACCTGTCCTTCTTTTCGGGCATCCTGCAGCTTTTTGGCAGTAGCAGGTTCCGTTTTTTCTCCGCCCATTCCTTCCTTGGCGAAGAATTGCAAATTATATTCTAACATCACTTTTCTTCACTCCCGGAAAGTAAAATATCACCCTTGCATAGCTTCCACAAAGGATACTATCATCTCTTTCATCTGCTGGAATACGAAATCAGCTGCTCCCGGTAACAATCCCGTAACCAAAAACAAAATAGAAAGCCCAACTACAATTTTTAACTGGATACCTACCGCAAACATGTTCATCTGCGGTGATACCTTTGCCAGAACACCGAGTATGGCATTAAGCAGAAGCATAACACAGAAAATCGGCAGCACAATACGGAAACCGATAATTACATAATTGGTTAAAAAGGTAATCATACTGCTAAGCAGTGCATCTGCATTAAAAACCGCACCATTTATCGGTATCAGGGTAAATGTATCTGCAAGTGCTCCCAAAAGATACCTGTACATTCCCGTGGCAATCAGCATCAACATCAGCATATACTGATAATAAGCACCCGTAATACTGGTTGTCTCTTTGGTGGCGGGATCTAACAGAGTCGTCATGGACAAACCCGTTTCCATATCTGCAATGGAGCCTGCAAAGTTTACTACCGTAATACAGATATTTACACCAAAACCAATTAACAATCCTGTAATCGCTTCCTTCATTACAACAAGTGCATAACCGAATACCGAACTGTACTCAACAACCGCCGCAGGACTTAAAGTCTGATATAAAAGCATCGCAGTAAAAAAACTGATACCTATCTTTATCCGCGAAGGTGTATTCACCATACTAAAAAAAGGAGCGATAAACACAAAACAGGAAACTCTGGTCAGTATCAGCAGAAAATATTCTAAATCAGACATTGAAAAAGAAAGATTTATCATACCTTCATACTCCCGTTATTTATGTATATACTGACTAAAGCTCATCCACAACTCAGTAGCAAACTCTACCATCTTCTGCATCATCCAGCCTCCCAAAAGCATAAGCGCCAAAAAAACCCCTATAATCTTAGGTACAAAAGTAAGGGTCTGCTCCTGTATGGAGGTCACTGTCTGAAAAATACTGATAATCAAACCAATAATCAGCGAAACCAATAATACCGGCAGTGATACTTCAATTATCAGATATAACGCTCTATTGGCAATCTCAACAACTGCATCAACCGTCATTACACTTCACCCTCCTACCGTCACCAATAAAAGGTCCGCACTAAATTACCTATAATCAGACTCCATCCGTCTGCTACCACAAAAAGAAGTATCTTAAACGGCATGGATATCGTTGTGGGCGGAAGCATCATCATACCCATACTCATAAGGGTTGAAGCTATTACCATATCCACCACAATAAACGGAATGTATATCATGAAACCTATCCAGAAAGCAGTTCTCAGTTCGCTTATCATAAAACTTGGAATCAGCACTGAATTGGGAATGGATTCAATATCACCATCCCACTCCTGCCCGGATATATCCATGAACAACTCAACATCCTTAAGCTGCGTCTGGGGATACATAAACTCCCTAAGGGGTGCAATTCCTTTTTCCAATGCTTCTTCCTGGGTAATAGTCCCCTCCTCAAAAGGAACAATGGCCTCATCATAAACTCTTGTTATCGTGGGCTCCATGATAAAAAAAGTAAGAATCAGTGCAAGCCCAATCAGAATCTGATTGGGTGGTGCCGTCTGTGTACCCAATGCCGAACGTGTAAAATGTAACACAATAATAATTCGGGCAAAGGAAGTCATCATTATAATAATGGTGGGCAAAAGTGCAATCAAAGTCAATGTGATTAAGATTCTGAGTGCACCATTTATCTGTCCGTTGCCTTCATTGTAGGTAACCGTCAGGATATTTTCCGTATTCAGTTTGTTTAATTCCTCCGGTGTCTGCGCTGTTCCCGGAGGGTCAATTATCGTAGACTGCTCGGTATCGCCTGTCAGATGCTGCCCCGTCGCACTTACACTAATTGGCTTGGAAATGCACAATATGCCTACCGTAACCAGCAGGCATATTATCGCTATTATCTGTTTTCCAGTTAATAATTTCTTCTTCATGTACTTCTATTCCTTTGGTGTATCTGTATTGTCGGAATCCTTGTGCATCATCTTATCCAACAGCTGTTTAAAACCGGTATCCTTGCTTTCTCCTGCTTCCTTCAACTGTTCCGGAGATATCTCGCCCAACATGGTAACTGTATCTTTGCAGACTGCCAATACCATATAGGTATCTCCTACCCGCACAATCTGAATATATTTGTTATTGCCAAGCCGGGCCGCCTCCAAAAGCTGGATATTGCAATTAACCGCCTGTTTCTTCTGGTAATTTGCTATCCATTTTGTGGTCCATGCTGTTATTCCGAGCACAATTACAAACACCACCAGCACAGTGATAAACTGTGCATAGCTGCTTCCTGTCAACAGTAGCATTGCCATTAACCTACTACTTTCTTTACCGCCTCAATTACACGCTCTGCCTGGAAAGGTTTTACGATAAAGTCCTTTGCGCCGGCCTGAATTGACTCAATAACCATTGCCTGCTGACCCATTGCAGAACACATAATAACGGTTGCGCTGCCGTCCAGCTTCTTGATTTCCTTCAGTGCCTGAATACCATCCATCTCAGGCATGGTAATATCCATGAGCACCAAATCAGGACTAACCTCTTTGTACTTCTCAATTGCCTTAAGGCCGTTTTCAGCCTCTCCTGCTACATTGTAACCATTCTTGGTTAAAATGTCCTTAATCATCATTCTCATAAAAGCCGCATCATCACAAATCAAAATATTTTTTGCCATAATTCTTTCCTCCATCCTGCCTCTTGGGCAATTTATTGTCACTTAATGATTTCTGTCACTCTAACAGCAAAGCTTTCTTCAATTACAACAACCTCGCCTTTTGCAACAAATTTTCCGTTTACCAGAACATCTATTGGCTCACCCGCAATTCGTTCAAGTTCGATAATGGTGCCGGGTGCAAAGTTAAGGATTTCTGAGATAGACCTTGATGTCCGTCCAAGCTCTACCGTCACCTCCAAGGGCACATCCATGATAATTCCGATATTCTCCTGCCCTTGAATACCTGCCAAATCTCCGGAGAAATTTTGGAATTGTGCCGGTTGGATGTTTACATTGCTCATCTGTGGCATTGTGCCCATAGGGCTCATACCCATTTGATTCATCATCGGGTTCATTCTCATCATAGGATTCATACCCATTTGATTCATCATCGGGTTCATTCCCATTCCGCTCATATCCATCTGTCCCATCATGGGGTTCATTCCCATCTGGTTCATCATCGGATTTACTTGTTGATTCATAACCGGGTCCGGTGTGGGCGGCGGTGCAACAGGTGTTGGAGCCGGTGCGGGGGCAGGAGCCGGTTCAGGTTCTGCCTGCATACCCAAATTTTCTGTCTGAGTACTGATAAAGGTTTCCACAAGTTTCTTGGCAAAATCGACGGGATACAGCTGCATTATCGTACTGTCTACCAAATCATCAATCTGCATGCGGAATTCAATCTTTACAAACGTTCCGCCAAGAAATGGAGCAATCTCGCTTCCGGATTTAATCTTTGTCAAATCCAAAAGTGAAGAATCCGGTGGGCTGATATCAATCACAGTCTTTAACATAGTGGAAAGGGATGTGGCTGCAGAACCCATCATCTGATTCATCGCCTCCGAGATTGCACTCAAATGCAATTCTCCCAATTCACCGTCTGTATTGGTACCGTCACCACCCATCATCAGGTCCGTGATAACCTTTACATCCTGCTCTTTCAGTACCAGAATATTGGTACCGTCAAGTCCCATTGTATATTTAATCTGAATAAATACACATGGCCTTTCATATTTCCCTAATAAAGTGTCCCACTCAGCGAGCGTAACAACAGGGGTCGTAATATTAACTTTTCGATTGACAAGGGAGTATAATGTGGTCGCCGATGAA
Organism: uncultured Lachnospiraceae bacterium; assembly: GCA_945609985.1. Lineage (GTDB taxonomy): Bacteria > Bacillota > Clostridia > Lachnospirales > Lachnospiraceae > Acetatifactor. Next base: position 18,927 of record CALYZQ010000040.1, read on the forward strand.
CCCATACTGATATTGGCAACCTCTCCGATGGCATCCTTTTCTACATCTGTAAGAAGCTCTTCCCCGCCTGACACCGGTGCGGAACCGACTACAAAATCATTTGTCTGGCTCTGTTCCGGTTCGGGTGCTGATGAACTTTCCATACCACCAAAGCTATCTCCTCCGCCGTCTCCCGATAAATCCATACCACTCAGCAATGCATTTATTTCATCCTGAGACAGCATTCCGTCCATATGCTTACTCCTCCTCTCTTAGTACCGATGTAATCCGGACAGCATAAGAGTCTTTGTTGGCGCCGGGTAAAGCGGTAAATTTCTTAATATTGCCTACGTAGATATTCATGTCACTATCTACCTTCGTATCAAGGCGGATACAATCACCAACCTGCAAATTAACAAAGTCGGAAACTGTTATGACACTTTTTCCCAAAACTGCTTTTATGGGAATATCCACCTTACGAATCATGGCTTCGATATATTCTTCATAATTCTCGTCCCTGTTCTCCTGCATGTTAGAGAACCAGAACTTGGTATTTAACTTGTCCATAACATCTTCCAATGTGGAAAAAGGAAGACAGACATTCATATATCCTTCTACATCACCAATTCGCATATTCAATGTGATAATGGCAATCATATCATTGGGTGCAATTACCTGTGCGAACTGTGGATTCGTCTCCAATCTGCTAAGTACAGGTGCGATATCCACTACATTTTTCCAGGGATCTCTTAAAAGCTGCGTCAGCATTACCAGTATTTTTTCCATGATAATCAGCTCAATCTCTGAAAAATCCCTGTTCTTTTCAAGCGGAGTTCCCGTACCGCCAAGCATTCTGTCAAGCATGGCATAACCTAAATTGGTAGCCAAATCTATTATAATCATACCGTTTAACGGATTGAAATTAATCAGTCCTAAAATAACCGGCGTGGATAAAGCGTTTGTAAATTCGCTGAAGGTTACCGTCTCCGAGCTGGCCACCGTAACCTGTACATTCTTCCTAAGGTATACCGGAAGATTGGTGGAAACAAGTCTGCCATAATGCTCAAAAATAATTTCCAGCGTTCTTAAATGCTCCTTGGAGAACTTTGTAGGACGGTTAAAATCATAATTCTTCGCCTGCTTCTCATCCTCACCCTGCATCTGTTCCATATCCAGTTCACCGGTGGACAACGCCGCAAGCAGGTTGTCTATCTCGTTCTGTGAAAGAACCTCGCCCACAAATTCTCACCTCCTGTACCATGATGTATCCAAACATTCGTGAAAGGCTTAGCCAAACATCACTTCACTGATTCCAACCTTGTAAATAAAGTCAGAGCCGAACAATTTCTGAATGGCATCCAGAATCTCTTCCTTCAATCCCTCCAGATTATTGCGGCATTCCGCCTCTGTATGTTCTGCAATTACAGATGTGATGACATTTTGTATATCACTCTTGCGCTCTGCAATGGTTTCACCATAATCCTTATAATCCGCATGCTTAATATTCATCGACAGAGAAACTTCACAGATAATATACCTTACCTTGTCATCAGTACTTGCCAACATATACGTTCCCGAACCCATAGCATAGGTTGCGGTATCCTTTAACGAAATTTCTTCTTTTACCTCAGTTTCACCCGGCTCATTCATCTCAAGATTCAAAACCGTTGCAATATTTGATACCAGTTTAGCCGTCTGTTTATTGGTGCCGCTGATACTGAACATCAAAACTGCGGTCAATATTATATTTACAAGCAGAAGTGCCAATATCAGCACTGTCAGTAAATTTTTCTTCATGTCAACTCCCATCCGCTGCATTGGTATCATTCCTTTGCAGCTGTTCTTTATGAGGGGTTATAAATTCGGATTTCTACCCTTCTGTTTTTGCTGCGTCCCTCAGGTGTTGAATTATCTGCAATCGGCACCCGTTCGCCCATTCCGGCATGCTTTAAATTAACCGGATCCAAACTGCTGTGCTCTACCAGATAATAAAAAACACTCCGCGCTCTTGCACTGCTGAGTTCTTCATTGTCAGCAAATTTTGAATTATTAATCGGAACATTATCCGTATGTCCTTCAATCTCCACGATGTCTGCCGCATATCTTTCCAAAATCAAGGCAGTCTTATCGATAATCTGAATCGCTGTATCTTTCAGTTCTGCTTTACCGGAGTCAAAAAGCAGGGCTCCCTTCATGGAAAGCTGCACATACTGGGAATTAAAGGTAACTTCTATCTGTTCCGTCATGTTGCTCTCGTTTACCGCTTCCTCAATCAGTTCAGCAAGCTGTTCGTTATCCTGAAGTTTTTGCTCTTCCAGGAACTCTTCCATGGCTTCTATCTTTTCAGGTGCCTTATCAAACTCTTCCAGCTTTTCACCATCCACTTCATTATCCGCAGTCTTTCCGGTACTGTTTATGTACTTATCCAGCTCATTTAACTGGCTTACACCGTTACTCATAAGGATACCCTCACCGATGGCTGTGGCGCCGGAGCTGAAAATACTGAAGCTGTTGTTCATGGCTGCAACCATTTCATTCAGCTTTGCTTCCTCTATGGAAGACATGGAAAACAGGAGTACGAAGAAGCATAAGAGCAAATTCATCAAATCACTGAAAGTGGCCATCCATGCCGGCGACCCGGGCGGCGGCGTATCTTCCTTCCTCTTCGCCATTACTCCTCACCCCCTGCATCTTCGGAATTGTTAGCTCTGTCCTTAGGTGCCAGGAAGGATTTCAATTTTTCTTCAATAACACGGGGATTCTCGCCCGCCTGTATGGACAAAAGGCCCTCGATCATTACTTCCTTCTGCATCATTTCTATTGCATTATCAGCCTTTAGCTTTGCGGCTACCGGAGCACATATCCAGTTTGCAAGCAAAGAGCCGTACAATGTCGTAATGAGCGCTACCGCCATCGCAGGTCCGATGGTACTGGCATCTTCCATGTTATAAAGCATGTCAACCAAACCGATCAGGGTACCAATCATACCCCATGCAGGACCCATTGAACCAAGAGTCTCCCAAAAACCAATCATCTTCTTGTGTCTGTCTTCAATACTGACAAGCTCAGTCTCCATGATTGCACGTACCAAATCAGGGTCTGTACCATCAACTACAAGAAGAATACCCTTTTTCAGGAAAGGTTCATCCAAATCAGCAGCAGCCTCTTCCAAAGAAAGAAGACCTTCTTTTCTGGCAATATTGGATAACTCAATTATTCTTTTTATCATGTCTGCGGTATTCAGTGCCGGCGTTTTAAATATCAGCGCAAAGGTTTTCAATCCTCCCACAAAATCCTGCAAGCTGTGGGAAGCAAGAGTTGCCGAAAAAGCTCCACCGAATGTAATCAGTGCTGAGGGCAAATCCAGATAATGGTAAAAACCGGCGATACCACTCTTACTGGTAAAAATACCAAGTAAAGCCGCTGCAAGGCAGAGAATAATACCTATCAAAGAAGCTATATCCACTAAAATCACCTAACATTCTGCAATTTAATGAATTATTCTGCAAAAATATCCTTTCACTACAATTTTACTAAATTTTTCTGTTCTTGTCTACTTTCTTTTACAATTATTTTTTACCAATTCTTATGCTTTTAAGGGACGGAAAACATCCGCCCCTTATGTATCATTTTTTCTCTTATTAACGCTTCAGATTGGTAAGCTCTTCAAGCAGTGTATCAGACACTGTAATGATACGGCTGTTTGCCTGGAAACCTCTCTGAGTAGTAATCATTTCCGTAAATTC
>CALYZQ010000041.1 GCA_945609985.1 uncultured Lachnospiraceae bacterium
CTTCGGTACGCCTATGTTCAGAGTGTTTATTTGAGTTCAATAAATTATATCAAAGATTTTTCTTCCAAAAAAGGAACTAATCCACTTATCGGAATTACACATTGGTCCATAGTATCTCTATCTCTGATAGTCACAGTTTCTTGCTCTAGCGTTGCATCATCAACTGTAATTGCATATGGAATACCTATCGCATCTCCTCTGCGATATCTCTTTCCAATACTACCAGACTCTTCATACTGTACCATGCAATATTTAGCGAGCATCGCATATAATTCTCTAGCCTTCTCGGCATGCTTCTTCTTAATTAGAGGAAGTATATTAATTTTGATTGGTGCAAGAGCTGGCTTAATATTAAATACAATACGGCTGTCTGTATCACTAATCTGTTCTTCGTGTAAACCTTCAAATAGCAATGCCAATACGATACGGTCTAATCCATAAGTTGATTCAATAATATAAGGAATATACTTTTCTTTTATGGTTTCGTCAAAGTATTCCATTGATTTTCCGGAATATTGCTGATGACGTGTGAGATCAAAATTAGTTCTGTTATGAGTACCGTTGATTTCACCCCATCCGAATGGAAATTGATATTCAATATCACAGGCTTCTTTCGCATAGTGTGCTAATTTGTCATGATCGTGAAAACGTAATTTTTCTAAAGGTAATCCAAGGCTTTCAAAAAATTCTAATCCATATTCTTTGAAATACTGGTAAAGTTCACTGTCTGAACCTTCCTTACAGAAAGTCTGAAACTCCATCTGTTCAAACTCAATCGTTCTAAAAGTGAAGTTTTTTGGTGTAATCTCATTGCGGAAGGCTTTACCGATTTGCCCTATGCTAAATGGTAATTTAGCTCTCATAGAGCGCATTACATTTAAATAATTTACATACTCACCTTGTGCATTTTCAGGTCTTAAGAAAATTCTGCTGGAACTGTCGTCTGTCACACCTCTTTTGGTTTCAAACATCAGATTAAACTGTCTGATATCTGTAAAATTTGACTTTCCACATGCCGGACAAGGTACATGGTTGTCACGAATAAATGTAATCATTTCTTCCTGTGACATAGCATCGGCATTGACACTCTGATCGTAATCTTGAATTAAATTGTCTGCTCTGTGTCGTGTCTTACATTCTTTACAGTCAAGCAATGGGTCTGAAAAACCGGCAAGATGCCCACTTGCCTCCCAGACTCTTGGATTCATCAAAATATCCGCATCTACTTCATAGCTGTTTTCTCGCATCTGAATAAAATAGTATCTCCAGGCATCTTTAACCTGATTTTTTAATCGTGTTCCTAATGGACCATAATCCCAAGTATTGGCGAGTCCACCATAAATCTCACTCCCTTGAAAAATGAAACCGTACTGATTGCAGTATGAAACCACTTCGTCCATTGAAAAATTTCGTCTCTCCATCTTAATTACCTAACCTTTCTTGTATTTTTGAAAACGGCAAAGAATTAGCAGGAATAAAAAAAGCCCTAAGTATAAATTAATATACTTAGGGCGAATATAACCGCGGTTCCACCTAAATTCAGATAACCATCTGCGCTTTTATCATAGTACGGATTCAACATCTTATACTACATTCCTATTAACGGTGGAATTTTCCGTCGGACGCTACTTTATTCACTCCGCTGCTCCAAGACGCCTTCCATGTTTTCTTCATAAGGGTTCGCACCACACACCCTCTCTCTGAAATCAGATAAACATGTACTATTTCTCTTCTTAGCATTTTCTTTATTGTATGAGTAGAAGTGTATCTTATATCAAATCAACTGTCAAGAGTTTTTCTGTAAATTATAAAAGCATTTCAAACAGTTCACACAGTCCGTTCATAATTTATTATGTGCTTTCACAATTGGAATTATTTCAAACCACACGTCTCATACAATTCCTCTGCAATCTTACTCACACTATATGTGATAAACTCCTCCATATCCTCTGTAGCAAGATACAAAAGCTCCTGTTCCTTTATTCCCGGTAAATAATGATTGTTCCACCAACATATACTATTCTTCATATATTGCTTTTCAATCCATCCGGGCAAACAATAATCAACCTCCTTACTTATTAATTCAGAGAACAAATCCCCCAGTTTAGGGTAACTTTCAAGCAAGTAAGAATCCAATGCCTCTAAGTCATGCACACACGTATGATAAAATTCTCGGACACTGGATACAACTCCTCTTTCTATCGTCTTCTTTAATAATTTTTGTCGAATAGTTTCGTGATTATATTTATCTGTTAACAAATGCACCAAATAGCCTATATTGAAATCTCTTTGGTCTGCATCGCTCTCATTTACAATATTTTCCTGCGCAAACGCATTTACTCTCTCTGCAAATATTGCCATGAGCTCCGGCTCCAGCCATTTGGTATCGGGTATATCTTCACGTAAATGTACCCTCTTCTTGTCCTCACGTTTGCAATCCGGCTTACCCCCGATTGTATCCGGAGCCAGAGTCCCTAGATAATATGCTCTTTCATTATGTATTAAATTCGGGCATTTTTTTAATAATTCTCTTGCGACTGCAAGATGTGCTATTGTGTTCGACAATTTGTAATCACCTTTTCTTTCTCCTCACGGCACTATGGCAGCTTTGCATTCTCCGACTTCGGCAAATTCAAGATTTTACGCTCCCATTATAACATAACTCTTTCAGAAAAGTCAGCCTCTACATAATGTCTTATTTAATATACAGAGATTAGCTTTATCATTTCCAACCATAAGAAATCATCAAACCTCCCACCTGTGTTAATGCAATGTCCTCTTTGTGCTGTTTCATGTATTTGACAATTCCGTTTTGTTGATTACAATAATTTATTGCTTCCTCTCTACTCATTCCATGATTGACAAAGTAAGCTATGTCGTTTTCTATCTCCGCTTTGCTCTTTTCATCATCCCAGTGGTCTGCCTTCATTCTATCCGCCAATATCTGTTGATATCCTTCTTTGTCCGGCTCTAAGAAAAGAACCTTATCATTCATTCTGCAATCTATATTTTTTAACCCTGCTTTTTTCATATAATGCGGAATCTTCATCGCAACAGAATAATCTCGATTCTGCAATTCCAATTCCTTCTGCCACATTTTTTTCAAACCTTGCTTTTCACAGAGTGAGGCATAATCCACACCTTCGATAAAAAGTCCGTCAGTTTCAAATTCTCTGTTGCACTCTATGCTGATTACCATTCCTCCCGGTTTTGTCATTTCAATCATTTTGTGCAAAAAAACTTCAGCATTATCGACATGTCGTAATACTGCTTGTGAAATAACCATGTCATAGTGTTTCATAGTCTGTAACTCACATATATCTGAATGTATAAACTCTGCTTCATAATCTTCTTTCTCAAACATCCTCTTTGCTTCGGCTATCATCTTTTCCGAAAAATCCACACCCACATATTTACTACCCTTTGGAAGCATTGGCAGCAGCATAAGTCCCAATGCCCCATATCCACATCCACAATCCAGAACTTCCACAGGCTTAGATATTTGCCAAACATCACGAACTAAAAATTTCAGATAATCTGCATTCCACATTGTTACTCTTGTTCTCTTGAGATATTCAACTCTGTTCTCCCAATACTCTGACCGTCCTGAATTTGATGGTCTGTAATGAGTACTATTAAGAGGCACTAATCCCAATAATGCATCAACAGAAACATTGAATATTCTACTAAGTTCCGGAAGCGTGTTAACATCCGGTAAGCATGTACCCTTCTCCCACTTACTAATGGTTTTATATGATACAGACAAAAGATCTCCTAACTCCTGCTGGGTCATATTATTTCGTTTTCTTAACTCTGCAATTTTTAAGCTAATCATATGTTTGGTCTCCTATCTTTTCTTTGATACCATTATCATAACCCAACGCTCTTGTTATGTATTTACCCATTAAAGCGAATCATTTCTCATAATTCGCGAATTTAATAAAACGTTCGACCCTTTCATATTATCATAATGCCAAATCGCTGAAAATATTAAAGGAGCAAATCCGAAGACTTACTCCTTTACAGTTATATGTAATTCATAATCACTTACAGGGGCCCCTGCGTTTTCTATAGTGTACTGTACCTTTATGGAAAGACCGTCCGGATGTTCCGTAACATCAACCGTTTTAGTGATGATGTCCAGAAACAGTTCCCCGTAGGGTGTCACGTATCTGGTCAGGTGCCTCTGCCCTTCCTCAAATATCATGTTGATATCCGCCGCGTCCTGTCTTTTTAATTCCACGTGTTTCTTTTTTATCTTCAGTCTGCTTTGAAAGGGTGTAGAATACCCCTCCAGATTCTCCTCAAACAACAGGTAATGTGCATCTGCCCGCTGATAGTATGTTGCTGTGACTTTTGTTTCCATGGCTTCATCGTCATCACCTGTCAGCGTAGAAATCGTAAGTAGTACTTCCTGCGCCATGTCTGTTCCTCCTAGTACTCCTCAATGTTAATGGTCTTCGCTGACAAAATACCGTACTTGATGATAGAGTTGGCAAAACGCTTGAACTTCTCTGCACCGTCACTGACAAAGAAACGATATTGGTTTTCGCCAAGAGCAGGCTGTTTCTCATTCAGTAACCCTTTTTCCTTCAGCAATTCTTTCAGCTCCCTTGCAGTCTCATAGGCGGGATTCACCAATGTCACATCCTCACCCATAATCTTCGCCACCGTAGAGCGAATAAGTGGATAATGGGTACAGCCCAGAATCAGGGTGTCTATATCAATATCAATCAGTTCCGCCAGATATCTGCGTGCTATCTCATCCGTGACAGGGTCCTGCCATAATCCCTCCTCCACAAGGGGCACAAAGAGGGGACAAGCTTTACCGAATATAGTCACATCCTTATTGATTTCAGTTATGTACTTGGAATAAATTTTACTGCCGATGGTAGCCTCCGTGGCAATCACACCGATTTTGCCATTGCGGGTAACCTCACTTGCCACCTTTGCGCCGGGCTTTACCACACCGATAACCGGTATATCTATTTCTTTCTCCAAATCCTCCAAAGCGTAAGCGCTTGCCGTATTGCAGGCTATTACAATGGTTTTCACATTATGTGTCTGCAAGAAGCGCACAATCTGTCTGGAAAAACGGGTGACGGTATCCTTAGACTTACTGCCGTAGGGCACCCTCGCCGTGTCACCAAAATATATGATTTTCTCATTGGGAATCTGCCGCATAATCTCTCTTACCACGGTCAGTCCGCCCACACCGGAATCAAACACACCTATTGGTGCATCCTTTGTGAGCATCCCCATAATTTCCTGACTCATCTCATCACTCCTTAAATAAGGCTTCAATCAGCATCCACAATTTGCTGCGTACCCGTACCTTGCCGTCCTCCGCCTTCAAGATTTTTTCAAAAATGTCGCTGTCAAAGTCCCATTCTTCCTCTTCTACAGACTCCTGCACAGTTTCATCCTCATATATGATTTTGTAAGTGTCCTTTGTCATGGACAGCTGCGGATAAAGCATTCCCCACCAGCCCAGGGCTGCACACATACACAATATTACTCGCATTTCCAATCTTTTTTTCTTCATGGCAATCACCTCACATCTTGTTTGGTAAGATTATTGCCATGATTTCACCGTCTATTCCACCGACTCTCTTTTTTCCCTGTCAAGACGGATTTGCTTGATAATCGCCTTTTCCTGATTGTCAATGTGAAGCTTCGCCGCCATGCTGGCAGTCTTTTTGTCCTTCTTCACAATACTCTCATAGATAATTCTATGCTCTTCCACCAGCTTTTCATGCTGACTAAAATCTTTTATATATTCAAAACGGTAACGATACATCTGCTCGGACAGATTGTTGATTAACTGTACCAATCTCTGATTACCGGTAGCCTGCACAATAATATCATGCAGTGCCACGTCCGCCTGGGCAATCTGCTTGGCATCCTGGGTCTTGATTGCCTGTTCAAAGCTCTCACACGCCTGCTTTAGCTGCTCTAACTCCCGGTCGGAAATACGGTCACAGGCAAGCTCCACGCACAAAGCATCCAATGCACGTCTCACCTCCAAGACATCATTCATGCTCTTCTCTGTAATCTGTGCCACCTCTGCGCCCCTTCTGGGAACCATGGTCACAAGGCCCTCCAGCTCCAGCTTACGGATTGCCTCTCTGATAGGGGTACGGCTGACACCCAAACGGTTTGCCAGATGGATTTCCATCAATCGTTCACCGGGCTTTAATTCACCTGTCAAAATAGCCTGTCTGAGCGTATTAAACACCACATCTCTCAGGGGTAAAAATTCATCCATGTTTACCTGTAAATAATCCAGCATATTAATAACCATGCCCTTTCCATAACCTGCGAACTTTGGGCCGCAGGCACAAATTCGCGTGTGAAAAATCTATTTTTCACACTTTCCTCCGTTTTATCCTCTGCTCTCAGGTTACACAAACTGTGTCAAAAATACCTGCCCTGCAAGCTGCTCCTCTTTTATCTGTCCGTAAGCTTTCTCTGCTTTGTCCTTATCGGTAAAGATTCCAAACACTGTGGGACCGCTGCCGCTCATAAGACTGTTATCGGCTCCCAGTGCAAGCATTCTTTCTTTAATGGTCGCAATAATGGGATGGGCTTCTATGGTTACATTCTCCAGCACATTCCCCAGACGGTCTGTAATGCCCTTTAAGCTTCCAGCCTTAATTGCCTCCACCATTCCGTCTATATCAGGGTGATCATATCCTTCTTTTGCATCCAAGTGCTCATAGACATATTTTGTGGACACATTGATATCCGGCTTTGCCACCAAAAGATAACAATCGGGGGCTTTGGGAAGTGCTGTCAGTTTCTCTCCAATCCCCTCTGCCAGTGCAGTGCCTCCCATAATACAATAGGGCACATCCGCACCAATTTTCACTCCCAGCCTCCGAAGGTCTTCCTCTGATGCCTGTAAGTCAAACAATGCATTCATAGCCTTCAGGGTGACTGCCGCATCCGTGCTTCCTCCTGCCATACCTGCTGCCACAGGGATATTCTTCTGCAAATGCACCTTAACGCCCTCTGTAACGCCGTAATTCTCCTGCATCAGACGTACTGCCTTATATATCAAATTATTTTCATCCAAGGGAAGCTCTCCATGATTAGTTGTCAACACGATTCCTGACGGTATCCTCTCAAAGGTAAGCTCATCATAGATACCTACCGTCTGCATGATCATCTTCACTTCATGATAACCATTCTCCAGACGGCGGATAACATCCAGACCTAAATTAATTTTGGCGTAAGCCCGAAGCTGCAATTCTTTCACATTAGCCTCCGAATTAACTGTTTTTGTACCGATATGTATATTGTATACATTATACTTGATTATATTATGGAATGAGGGAATTTGTCAATGTTTATCGGATGCAGAAAACTTTATATACCAACTACTGTACTTCTATTATAGTGGCAAGAAAAAAGGTAAGCTTAAAACACGCTTACCTTCAAATACTCTTTCACAAGTCTTCTGCCCTAAAAGCAGTATATCCTTCATAATAATAGCTGTGGTCAATGCCTTTCATATAGACTTCCCGACTATGAATATCATCTGTCAAGGCTGCCTTTAAGATATGTTTAATCTCAATATCTCTGATAGGGCTACGTTCCATTGCTAACAAGTAGTCCTCTTTATCAACCTTACTCCAATCAACTACTTTGCCGATTTCCTTCTTCAAAATGCAGTCAAGCCAAATTCGTGTACTTCTGCCATTTCCTTCACGAAAGGGATGAGCAATATTCATTTCCACGTATTTTTCCACGATTTCATTAAAAGTAGATTGCGGCATCTTATCGATATTAGCAAGTGCAGCTTCCAGATACATCAGCGGTGCAAACCGAAAATTACCCTTAGCAATATTCACGGTGCGGATTTCACCTGCAAAATCATAAATCTCCTCAAATAGATATTTATGAATGCTTCTTAAAGACGAAAAGGTTCCCGCTTCCCATGTATTCAATAATCCACTTTCAAAAAGCTCAACTGCTTTCTTCTTACTGATACGCTCCTCTGCCTCTGCAAGAAGCGGAGAGTCAGTGATGCCAAGTTTATTTTCAAGAGCCAAGTTATTTCCCCCTTTTGTTCCTGACTATTTTGCTAAAACACTGAGAATCATGCCTGCATTGAAAGCCACATGACGATATATTTATTATGCCATAAATGGTGTGTTATTTCAATGAGTAGCAATATAAAAACACATACATAGCAATATAAAAACACATACAAAGAAACTAACAATTTAATTTGCCCCTAAAGTTTTCCACTTTACTATCCGATATTATTTATAGAATCACGGATGATAACCCTTCGTGTCGCCTTTTTGGCGCACGCAAAGCACAACGCAAAGGGCGCAAATGCGTCAGAATGGAGGAAATGTATGAATGTAAATGGAGTTACATCAGCACAGGCGGCAGCTGCCTACAACTACACCTCTACCGGTGCAGTAAAGGAGAAAACCGCTGTCGAAACCACAAAAGCAGAAAGCTCAGCAACCGTTGAAAATGGTGTTGTTTATGAGCCTTCCAAGGAAGTAAAGACCGATTCTGCCAAGAAGACCTATACTCCCGACATGAATCTGATTAACAAGTTGAAAGCGGATGCAGATGCCAGAACCGCTCAGCTTCGCAGTCTCGTAGAGCAGATGATGGGCAAGCAGGCCAACACCTTTGGTCAGGCAAATGATATTTTGCAGTTTTTAAGAGAAGGTAATTACACTGTAGATCCTGCCGTAAAAGCACAGGCACAGGCTGATATCGCAGAGGACGGTTATTGGGGCGTAAACCAGACCTCAGACCGCATTATCCAGTTTGCAACCGCTCTTACAGGTGGTGACCCGGATAAAATTGAGGAGATGCGTGATGCATTTAAGAAGGGCTTTAAACAGGCTGAAGAAACCTGGGGCGGCTCTTTACCTGAAATCTCCCAGAAGACCTACGATGCCGTTATGGAGAAATTCGATAAATTGGCTGAAGAAGCCGGAATCAAAACTGTAGAAACAGAGGCATAACAATACAGAGGGTATCCCAAAAGTCTTGAATTGACTTAAGGGATTACCCTCTTTTTACCTAAAACCGACATATAAATTTTCAAAAATTCTTATTTCTATCTGCTTGCCGAGCCTACAATCACCGATTTACAACAGTTCGAGACCTCTTCTTCTGAAATCCATCAATACCCTTTCACAATCAACAGCTTCTGTCCCACTTGCAATTCATCACTTGTAAGCTCATTTAATCTCTTAAGTGTATCCACCGGCACGTAGTATCTCTTTCCGATACTCCACAGGTTATCACCCGGCTTTACGGTATAAATCACCATACCGGGTAAATCTCCCAGCTTTGCGGTATCCACATCAGATACTTCAATCTTCTCAATTAATGTGACAGGCATATTCTGGAATACCGTAGTGGTAAAGCTAAGTACTGCCTTTACATCCATCTCCTCACCGTCCAGCATGGTTACCTGCAACTGTTCAACTTGTGCATTTACTTTTCCCATATCCTCCGGTGCAATGCCAGGAACCTCCAAGGTATACTCATAGGGAATCATTGCCTGCACACCGGCATAAGGAGTCTCGTCGTCTCCTGCAATGTACATCACTTTAACAAGCAGGCTTCCCTCCAGCAAAATACCGTTCTCTACCACTTCCTGACGTCCCGGTAATACATGCCCCTCACTGTGAAGCACCTGCAAAATGCCCGCACTTCCGTTCTTGATTCGCATATGGTCCGTCACCTTGCTCTTACCGGTTACCTTGGAAAGCAGCTTCCTTAAATTTGCCTGTCTGGTCACTGCATTGATTTCCTTGGACACTCCATAGATATCTGACAAAATCTCCGTCTGTTCTTCCTCGTACATTTTCACCTCAATATCCATGGCAAGATCCATACCGATATTGCGTTCTTCCCCGTCAAAGTCAGGGCGAACAGTTAGCTCTTTCTGCCCCAGTGAATATTTAATATCAGGCAGCATTCCCTCTCTGCAACCGTGACAATCCAGCACTCCGCTTATGGGAAGTACTGTTTCAAAAGAACGTACCGGATGATCTTCTCCTTCTCCCTCGTAGAGCACAAACACATGAACATCGCCCTGCAGGGAAAGCTTCTCATCCATCATACGGAATTCCACATCCCTAAGGGTAACACAATCCCACAGTATTTCGTAAATATTGGGATAATTGGAAGGTAGTGTTACCTCCTCCTTCATACGGAAAATATCTTTTTTACTGATGGCTATCTGTGCCAGCTTCATGGGGACCTTACGATACTCTGCCTTTTCTTCACCATGCACTCCAATGGGAGCCTCCTCATCATACAACTCCTCCACTGCTGCACTTAAGGAAATCACTGACTGCACATTCAGCTTTCTGGAGTTAATCATACTGATGCTCAAATCCTCAACCTCACCGGAAACAGACACATTGTCTGTAGGAAGCATTCCCTGCACATGAAGCTTTTCTTCAAAAGGAATCTTACCCTCCAGCTTCACCAATCTGCCGCCATCCTCCATGGTATGATAAAGTACCTCAAACAGCATTCGACCCCTGATAACTACAGCATCTGTCCCGGGCTTTATCTCCTCAATCTGAATGCTTCCCTTTTCCAGATTCAGAGTACTTACATCCGGTTTATTCTCAGGAAGATTCACATCATCCTCCAGTGTAATCTGATTTGCCGCCTCCATGCGGATGCGATCCATATGTATATTCTTCTTTAACAGATCCACAAAAATACCTCCATACATATACTGATATAAGTATATATATGAAGGTATTTATCGTTTTATGTGTAAGTGCTTCAAACTCCGGCTGACATTCTGCCGCCCGGCCTGCTATATTCTTCAGTCGTGTACGGCTCCGATTAAATCCGTGAGACTCTCTACGTTATACTGCTTCATGTAATCCTCAATTCCCTTTACAATTTCCACAGTAGCATAAGGATTTACAAAGTTCATGGCTCCTACGCTGACAGCACTTGCTCCTGCAAGGATAAACTCAATGGCATCCTCTGCATTTGCAATACCGCCCATACCGATAATGGGTATCTTCACTGCCTGGGCAGTCTGATATACCATACGCACCGCAATGGGTTTGATGGCAGGGCCGCTCATACCGCCGGTTTTGTTGGCAATGGCAAATTTTCTCTTGTGAATATCAATCTTCATACCGGTTATGGTATTAATCAGGGAAAGGGCATCCGCACCTGCTGCCTCCGCAGCCTTTGCCATCTCTGTAATATCCGTTACATTGGGGCTGAGCTTCATTATCAGGGGCTGCTTAGCATGCTTCTTAAGCTCAGAGGTAATGTTATACAGCGCATCCGCTTTCTGTCCAAAGGCAATTGCTCCCTCTTTTACATTTGGACAGGACACGTTAATCTCCAGCATGGAAACCGCGGGCTCCTCTCCCAGCTTTTCCACAACATCTACATAATCCTGCACGGATTTTCCACATACATTCACAATAATCTTAGTGTTATACTGCTTTAAGAAAGGGATATCCCTCTCCATAAACACATCAATACCCGGGTTCTGAAGTCCGATGGCATTAAGCATACCGCCGTACACCTCTGCCACTCTGGGAGTAGGATTGCCGGGCCATGGCACATTTGCAACACCCTTGGTAACTACCGCACCAAGCTGATTCAAATCTACAAACTCAGAATATTCCATACCGGAACCGAAGGTTCCCGAAGCTGTCATAACAGGATTTTGAAAGGTTACTCCTGCAATTGTTGTCTGCATATTCATCAGATTTCCACCTCCTCTGCCTCAAATACCGGTCCGTCCGTACAAATGCGTGCATTGTGCACATGGGAATGATGATCTACTTCCTTGGTCTTTACAACGCATCCCAGACATGCACCTACGCCGCAAGCCATATGCTCCTCCAGGGAAATATAAGCAGGTATCTTATGCTCTGCTGCAAATCTCTTAATAGCGCGAAGCATAGGCATGGGACCACAGGCAAAAATCGCATCCGCAGAAAGTGCATTTGCTGCAATGGCATCCATGACATTTCCCTTGGTACCTACACTGCCATCCTCCGTAGCAATGTAAACCTTACCGTATTTCTCCAAATCCTCTTTCAGGAAAAGCTTATTATCACGGTAGCCTACGATAATCTGTGTGTCTGCGTCTATTTCCTTGCTAAGCTGCAGCATGGGAGGAATACCGATTCCGCCACCCATCAAAAATACTTTTTTGCCCTTAGCTTCCTCTACAGGGAAGCCATTTCCAAGGGTGCCAAGCACTACTACGGAATCTCCCTGCTTATACTTGGAAAACTCTGCTGTTCCCTGACCTGCAATACGATAAACGATACGCAAGGCGTCCTTCTTCTCACTCACCTCACAGATACTGATGGGGCGGGGAAGCAGAGTACTCTGATTCTTAGGGTAAACACAGATAAACTGTCCCGGCTTTGCCTCCTTTGCCAGGCTTGTCTCAATCCACATATCAAAAATGGAAGGTGCAATCTCAACCTGTGATATTACGACTGCTGTTACTTTTTCTTTCATCATTTGCGTCCTTTCTGTTATTTATATTATCCAGCACATTTTTCAAATCTTTTGCCATTCCCCAATTAAGTCTGGCTCCGATATATCACTTGTCCTTTGCAAACAGTTGCACATACCTTACCGTAAAGTTCCCAGCCTGTAAAAGGCGTGTTCGATGCTTTGGATGCATAGTCACCACAGATGATTTTGGAATCTGCATCTACTACTATCAA
Organism: uncultured Lachnospiraceae bacterium; assembly: GCA_945609985.1. GTDB lineage: Bacteria > Bacillota > Clostridia > Lachnospirales > Lachnospiraceae > Acetatifactor. Next base: position 12,723 of record CALYZQ010000041.1, read on the forward strand.
ATCAGCCGGTCCTCCCTCTGCAAGGTAGCCTGCGTCCAGGTGATACATTTTCGCAGGATTGAGACTCATCTTTTCGATAAGCTGCATCATGGTAAGATGACCTTCCTTCACAAGCTTGGTAATACCAAGGGGCAGTGCAGTCTCCAAACCGATAATACCGCTGGGTGCTTCTGTGATGGGCTTTGCCTTTTCCTCTGCGGTATGGGGAGCATGATCTGTTGCAATGATATCAATGGTACCATCCTTTAGGCCTTCAATAATGGCAAGCCTGTCCGCTTCCTCGCGAAGAGGAGGATTCATCTTTGCCAAAGTACCATACTTAATGGCTGCGTCCTCCGTCAGAGTGAAATGATGAGGGGTTGCCTCCGCATGCACACCTGCACTCTTCTTTTTCGCCTGACGCACCAGCTCCACCGCTTCCTTAGCACTGATGTGCTGGATGTTCACGCAGGCACCGGTCTTGATGGCAATCTGTAAATCCCTCTCAACCAATGTAATCTCAGCCTCTCTGGGGGAGCCTCCAATACCAAAATGGGCACTTGCCTTTCCTCTGTTGATACCGTTATTGTCAATGAGCTTCGGGTCCTCCTCATGAAGACTGATAGGCATGTCCAAACTCGCAGCCCGTTCCATTGCACTTTGCACCATTTCCTTACTCATAATTGGAATGCCGTCATCCGTAAAGCCAACCGCACCTTTATCTGCAAGCTCCTCCATGGCAGTAAGCGTCTCGCCCTTTAAGCCCATGGTCACATTGGCGCAGGTTTCCACACTGATACCTGTTTCCTTTCCTCTCTCCAGCACATATCGGAGCGTCTCTTCATTGTCAACAGCGGGCTTTGTGTTTGCCATCAGCACCACGGTGGTAAAACCACCCTTTGCCGCAGCCTTTGCACCTGTAGATATATCCTCCTTCTGTGTAAAGCCCGGCTCGCGGAAGTGCACATGCACATCCACAAGTCCGGGAGCCACTATTCTTCCTTTTGCATCAATGATATCCGCGCCATCTGCCGGCTCTGCAATGCACTCCGCAATCCTCACAATCTTATCATTCTCTGTGAGAATATCGTAAATGCCCTCTCTTCCAGACTTGGGGTCTATCAGATAGCCGTTTTTTATTAGCAGTCTGTTATTTTCCATTGTATCTTCCTCATACATTCTTACTTTCCTTGCCACACAAGTGTATCACGTTTTCGGCGAAATGAAAAGAGTACTACTGAAAGATTACCGTTTCATCCAGATATTCTGTTTTGATAACTATATAAGGATAGGAGGGCACCTTGTTTCCCTTTTCCGAAGCATCCGGTCCAAGAAGCTCCGTATTTACATAAATGGCGTTGTCGGTCAAATACAGTTCATTCACTGCAATGCTATAGCCTCCTGTAGCCTGCTCCCCGTATCCGATGCATATGTACAGAAACTCTTTGTCACTGTAAGTCAACTTAAAAGGGCCGCCCTCTTTCTCCTCAATAATGGTACAAAGCTCCTGTGGAATCTTCTCTTCGCTAAGTACGGTAAAATCCAAATCCCGTAGCTTTACATTTTCTTCGCTAAGCATGCTACATGCGCTAAGGCTAAGAAGCATCACTGTTGTAAGTATCATGGCAATTACTCTTTTCATATGACATATCCGTTTATTTGTTTGCTTTATTCTATGTACAGTTACCCTTATTTATGCTATACTTACATGCGTGTGGAAGTGTCCAAGGCAAAATGTCCCGGGACATTTCCAAATATCAGTAAACGTGAGGTTTCCTATGATTCGCTTTATTTTTGTAATTATTTTTGTGGTTCTGTTTTTGGTATTATCTATCCCTCTTTTGATTGCAGAGTGGATTATCGGCAAGTTCAACCCTACCGTGAAAGGTAAGAGCTCCCTTGCCATTGTAAACTGGGCATTCCGCCGTGTTATCCAGCTTTCCGGCACCAAGGTAATCGCCATCGGTGAAGAAAACATCCCTACAGACACAGCTGTTTTGTATGTGGGTAATCACCGCAGCTTTTTTGATATTATTCTGACCTATGTACGTGTTCCCCGTATGACCGGCTACGTTGCCAAAAAAGAGATGCTTCGCTATCCCCTTTTGCTTCACTGGATGAAAAATCTGCACTGTCTCTTCCTTGACCGCCAGAATATAAAGGAAGGACTGAAAACCATTCTCGCAGGTGTAGAAAAAGTAAAACAGGGAATCTCCATGTGTATCTTCCCAGAGGGTACCCGTAACAAGGTTCCCGATACCTTTTTACCCTTTCATGAGGGAAGCTTCAAGATTGCAGAAAAGGGCGGCGTTCCCGTAATTCCCATGACTATTGTAAACTCTGCGGCTGTATTTGAGGATCATTTCCCCAAAATAAAAAAGGCCACCGTAGTCATTGAATACGGCAAGCCCATTTATTTAGACCAGCTTGACAAAGAGAACCGCAAGAATTTAGGTACCTATGTCTGTGGCATTATCTCTGATACCTATTTTACAAACAAGGAGAAGTATTTCTCATAAAGCTTTTGCGGTAAGACACCATAAATATTACACCTATCAATACCATATTGCTCAATAATATTATTATGGTGTCTTTACGGACAGTGATATTACCAACAGTATTTATCAGTATATTGAGCTGCTGTGTAAAGAAATATTTTGCAATTTTTCTAATGGTATCATTAAACATGGACAGCATAGGCAAAAAGGAAAGAACCATCATGACCGGCATAGTAAGAGAAGTTGCCATCATTTGATTTTTGCTTGCCACTCCGATTGCTGCCCCCAGAACAAGGGAGATAATATTCCCAACAAACAAAATCAAAATAAATGTCAATAAATCAAAGCCTTTGTATCCACCTGCCAAACCAATTACCAGTGAGCCCAGCATACATACGGACACTATGTAAATTGCGTTTCCCAGCAGATATGCAAAGGCTTTTACATTACACATCTGCAACACACGCAATGTATTCTTTTCCTTTTCTTCCGAAATGATGGAGGCTATGCAGGTAAGCGGAGCCATTCCCACATACATAACTGCAAACAAATTGGCAAAAAAGTGCTCCTGCATCCCTTGAATCGAGATTGCGTTTTCCATAATTACAGTCATTACCGGAAACATGATAAACTGAATCAATACTACTTTATTCTTAAGGGTGTCCTTTAACTGCTTCCACAAAATTGCTTTTACATGGTTCATTCTTTTTCAAGCCTCCTTCCCGTCAGTTCCATAAATATGGTCTCTAAATTAGGTTCTGTTGAATGTATGGTTTCCAACTCACCCATTTCCAGATATTCTTTGATTTTCTTTCCGCTATCCGCATCATAAGAAAGCACAATATCCTCTCCACTTTTTAAATGCAGCTGTATTCGTTTCTGATGATAATAACGCCTGCAAATATCAGCGGGAGCTCCATATTCCACAATTTTCCCTTCATTTAGCAGGGCTATATTATCACAAAGCTTCTCTGCCTCATGCATATTGTGCGTGGTCAGAAAAATAGTAGTTCCCTTTTGCTTTTCCTCCAAAATCATCTTGTGAATTGCTTCCACAGTGGTAGGATCAAGACCACTTGTAGGCTCATCCAAAAACAGAATTTTAGGACTTCTCAAAATAGCTCTGGCAAAGGCTAACCGATTGGTCATTCCTTTGGACAGATTCATCACCGGTGTCTTTTTTGCCTCTGACAGTCCAACTCCTCTTAACATCTCTTCAATACCATCCTTGCCATTTCCATCAAGCATTTGATAGAACCGCAAATTATCATAACAGGACATTCTCTCATACAAACCAAAGTGATCCATCATAATTCCAATCTGCTTATAGTGTTCGCCTGTCATATCCTGTGATGCCGTTCCCAAAATTAAAGTGCACCCTCCCGTAGCCCTTAACTGCCCTGTGAGAATGTTAATCAACGTGGTTTTTCCTGCTCCGGATGGTCCTAAAAGTCCAAACACCTCTCCTTTTTCCACTTCAAAACTGATACCGCTCAAGACCGTCTTTTTACCAAAACTATGGCTTAGCTCTTTTATACTGATTGCCTTATTCATATATTTTCCTCACTCTTTAAACGTTCCAAGGCATCCTGCATCCGTCTGTTGTCACTTCTCTCCTTTAACATGGATACTACGACACTGATACATGCACAGACAAGGAAGCACACTATGAACATAATCCAAGGTAACACTTGATTTACCGGAAACCATTGCCACATTGCAGACAACACACCAACCGACACTATTACACCGGTAAGCATCCATATACTTCTAAATAAAACTGTCAGCTTTTTAAACAGGGTATCGGTAAAAAACACCCATCTCAATCCTGTAATGACTATGGCCAACACCAAAAATTGCATAAGTGTTTCAAGTGAAATTCCCCTGTTTCCCAATCGAAAAAGTGTCGACATCTCCTTTGCACTTTCTCCGAACAAAGCACAAAACAGGCATATACTTAAAATGGAAATCCCCCAAATCACCATGGTATGTACTGCATAATCAAAAATACTATTCTTTTTTATCATTTACATAACCCCCAATCTTTTCTTCATTTCCTCTGCATACTGTCTGGACACCATGATTTGTTCTCCGTTTTTCATAGTAAGACGTATTTTTCTTTCAATATCATTTTTTAGCGATTTAATAAATTTTAAATGCACCAGGCAGGACTTGCTGACCCTAAAAAAACCGCTTTGACATAATCGTTCTTCCATTTCATACAACTTAAGCTTTGATTCATAAACAGCATCCTCTGTATATACAAAGGTTTTTCGTTCCAAAGCTTCCACGTAAGAAACCTTGTTCACATCAAGCAGATAGTTCTCGCCATCTCTGGTAACAAGCATCTGTTGATTCAAAATGCGAAGTGTGGCAATAATGTTTTCAATGTCTGCTGTCAGTTGATTGCAGTGAATCTTTATTTCTGTTTCTTTTACTGCTTCGTCTATATCAATTGTAATCTTCATAACGCACCTCCTGTACTCAATTTATCACACCTTATAAAAAAAGCAAGTCACTGTGACATGACTTGCCATCTGCGCTACACAAGTTACCAAACGGAGCCTGTGTGTTGTGAATTTTTTCGGGGCGGCGCACATGCGCATCCATGCACAGGTGCGCCTAAATCGCTCATCCTTGAGCGCTTTTCCCTGGGCTTCTTACCGCAATGCTTGAAAATGCAACCATCTTCCACCAAGAACAAAAAACACCCTGCCCGCTCCAGCCCCTCCCCAAAGCAAAAGCCTGTGCAAACACACAGGCTCCGTTTACTAACATTCCTTCAATTTTTCCAGCACTTCTGTAAACTGCATACCGTGTGATGCTTTTAACAGTATCGTAGCATCCTGCGGGATAAGCTCCCATTTCTTCTCTGTAAGTTCTGTAAGCAGTTCCTGTCTTGTGGCAAAATATAATACCTTCTGCTGCTCTTCTGCCTGATTCTTTGCCGCCTCATACATATGGCGGGAATTTTCTCCTACACACACAAGGGTATCCACGCCTGACGTAACGGCATAGGCTCCAACCTCTGCGTGCATAGCATCGGAATTGGCTCCCAGTTCAAACATATCTCCCAAAATGGCTACCTTTGCAGTATCCGCCATTCCAAGCAAATCAAGGGCTGCCTTCATGGACGCAGGACTTGCATTATAACAGTCATCTATCAGAGTATACTCCGGCAAACGAATCAGATTGGTTCTACCGCTTACCGCAGCCACTTTGCTGATTCCCACGGTAATCTGTTCTTTGTTAAGACCAAGCAGCCTTGCCACGCAGGCAGCCGCTGCCGCATTCAAAACCATATGTCTTCCCGGGAGAGGAACCTGCACCTTAAAACTGCCTTCTCCCACTCCATCAGGAGACTTCATGTGAAGCAATGCATCACTTCCCCAAAGTCCCTTGCTTTCCACATCGGAAGCGTACACTTCTACAGGATTTTCTCCCGCTCCCACAGGTTCCATTCCGAAGTAATGTACCGCTTTTCCCTGCACTTCTTTTATCGTACACAGCTTATCATCTTCCCCGTTTAGACACACCTCACCATTCGGGTCCATAAAGTCAAAAATCTCTGTCTTTGCCTGCAAGATACCGTCTCTGGTTTTCAAGTTTTCCAGATGACACTGACCGATATTAGTAATCACACAGATATTGGGGCGGACCATTTTACTGAGTCGGTGCATTTCACCAAACTCACTGATACCCATCTCCACCACTGCTGCCTCATGTTCCTTACGGATTCGGAGCAGTGTCAGGGGGACACCCACTTCATTATTGAAATTTCCTTCTGTCTTTAAAACCTTATATTTCTCTGAAAGCACTCCTGCAATAAATTCCTTGGTGCTGGTCTTTCCCACGCTTCCGGTTATTCCTACAATAGGAATGGTCAATTTGCTTCTGTAATACTCTGCAATCTCCTTCAGTGCTGCAAAGGGATCCTCTACTACAAGATAGCTCTTCCAGTCCTTTGTCGTAAGTCCATGCTCTGCACAGACTTCCTCCGGCATTTTGCTTGCAATTACAAGTCCCACACCCTTGGAAAACACTTCCGAAATAAACTTATGCCCGTCCACGCGCTCACCCACGGTAGCGACAAATACACCATCCATGGTTACTTTGCGGGAATCCAATACCACACTTGTAACGCATCTGTCTATATTGACACCGCCCAGACAAAGCTTTCCTTTGCAAGCCTGTGCGATTTCTGCTATGGATAACTCCATTCTACTCATTCTTTTCCTCCAACCCTTTTACCAATTATCTTCTTAAAGAGCCGTCTGCAAAATCTTTTCACAAAGCTCTTCAAAGCCGATACCGATTGCTGCTGCCTCCTGCGGTACCAGAGAGGTAGGCGTCATACCGGGAAGGGTATTTGCCTCCAAGCAGAACAGTTCTCCTTCTTCATTCATCATAAAATCCATTCTGGCATAACTCTTTAAGCGGAGCGCTTTAAATACATTCTCCGCAATCTGCTGCATTTCCCGGGTTTTCTCCTCGGAAAGCTCAGCCGGACAGGTCTCTACCGTACAGCCTTCCTGATATTTATTCTTATAGTCATAGAAACCGCTCTTGGGTGCAATCTCAATAATCGGAAGTGCCTTACCCTCCATTACACACACAGAAAATTCGCGGCCTTTGATATACTGCTCAATGACTGCTTCATCATCATAGCGGAAAGCCTCCGCTTTCGCCTTCTCATACTCTGCTTCATTGTTGGCAATGGCAACGCCTACGCTGGAACCACCGCAACATGCCTTAACAATACAGGGGAATGGTACTTTCTCAGCTTCTGCCTCTCCCTTCTTAAGACGGATACCTTTAGGAGTAGGAATATTGTGAGCCTTGAAAATATCCTTGGTGATACCCTTATCCATGGCCATCGCAGAGCTTACAAAATCCGTTCCGGTATACGGAATACCCATCAGTTCAAAGCACGCCTGAATCTTACCATCCTCACCGTTTGCACCATGAAGTGCCATAAATACAGCATCTGCACTCTGACAAAGGTTAAGCACATTGGGGCCAAAGAAATTCTTTGCTCCATCCGGACGCAATGCTTTCACCGCTTCCAAATCGGGATTTTCTTCTGCCACGGCACCAATCTGTGCCGCCCAGTCCACATCACGCTCAAAGATGTCTTCTATACTGCCCTCGTATCCCAAATACACATCCAATAGGATGGTCTGATGACCATTCTTTTTCAGCGCCTTATAAATCATACTTCCCGTAACCAATGATACGTCTCTCTCTGTACTGGTTCCGCCTGCCAAAACTACTACTTTCATATTTAACCAAACCTTTCTTCTGACTTATCCTGTCAGGATGCAATCCGATGCAGTCCAAAATTTTCTATGTATTTTACTTATATTCAAGTGTAATCACCTGCATGCCTTATGTATCCCTATGTACTGCTGCCAGCTGTGCCAGCAGACAGATATAGCCGGTTCTGATTCCCTCATCCGGGTAAAAACAAACGGACTTCACGTTCTTTCCCATAAGGTAATCTGCCAACTCTTCCATAATACGATTATACTTATAATTATTCAACACATAATTTGCACAGGATAACTGGGAAGCCTTTTTTAGGATATCGTCACAGCCATTGTTCTTGGCATCCGTAGCACTGATCATATCCATATAAATTTCCGAAATCTCTTCTCCTCTTCCCATCACCTTGCTCATAAGACTTTCACATAGATCAACGTCCACCTTTTGTCTGGTCACTACATACGTCATTGCACCGAAAAGATATTCCTGCTCCTCGAAGAAACTGCTGCCATTATCCAAATAATCCTTATAGTCCAATATTTGTTTGCGGTAAGCATAGGTACCCGTTGCTCTGTAAAGCTCGGTAAGTGCCAGAAAACTCTGGGCATCCTTGTGTATATTCTTTTGTGACTTATCATAAATGGCTGTTGCCTGACGAAGACAGTCTGTGGCATATGCTTTATCATATTTCTGATAAAGATAACTGTATTTTGCCAAAAATGCCGCAAACAACACTTCTTCCTCAGATGCCTTTTCTGCCAATTTCCCTGATATCCATTGCTTCAAAACTGCCAACACATCCGGCACTTCATCCTTATCTGTGTCTGCAAAAAGCTTCGGATACCACTCATATGCCATTAACAGTGTTACACTCTCAAGGGTGCTGATCTTCATTTCTTTGCAATCTGTCACCAGACTTTGATATAACTCTTCAAAAAGCTTATCGTATAGATTATCTTCTATGGTAAACGTATGGGATCTGCCAATATAATCTGTTTCCAAATAATAGCTTCCACCAGTTACATATGGTGAAAAATCTGCATTTCCTTTATAGATTCCTGTCTCTTCATCACAGGTAACCTTTTCAAATTTTCCTCTGTACACCACTACATCAGTTTCTGCATCCACCAGACGGAAATCTTCCGAATTCCTGCTTGACTTTACGGCAGCTACCTTCTCGCCTCCGGCAAGATACCCGTATCTGTTTATCAGGATATTGGGCGTTAACTGTGGCACTATATAATCTACAATCGGCGTATCCTCCATACTGACAACTGCCGCATATGGCTGATTTGCTTTTTTTACTGTTTCCGCAGACTCTGCTTTCTCACCACAGCCTGTTAATAAAGATGCAATAAAGCACAGTACCAGCAAATATGCAGTTTTCTTTTGTCCTTTTTGTCGCTTCATCACATTTCTCCTCATGAAACTATTTTATCACGATTTTGCTATAAAGCAACGCCCTTTTCATAATCATAGACGATTTTTCCGTCAATCACTGTATATAGAGTTTTGGTAAATATCTCCATGGGATTTCCGTCGAATATAGCAATGTCTGCATCCTTTCCGGGTTCCAGACTTCCCATCCTGTCCGCAACACCCAAAATAGTTGCTGCGTATATTGTCATGGCTTTATATCCTTCCGCAAGTGGAAGTCCTTCCTTTACTGCCAATCCTACACATAGAGGCAGAGACTGGATTAATGATACAGGATGGTCCGTGGTAATAGTTGTCATGACCCCTGCTTTGTTCAGAATTCCTGCTGTTTTGAACGCCATATTCTGCACTTCTATTTTACTTCGGCTTGCCAGATCCGGTCCCACAATGGCAGGAAAACCGGATTTCTTTATTTCCTCTGCAATCAGATGTCCCTCAGAGCAATGATCCAAGGTCATGCGAAGTCCGAATTCCTCTGCTATCCTAATAGCGGTAAAAATGTCATCCACTCTGTGTGCATGTGCCTTTAACGGAATCTCTCCCGTAAGCACTGGT
>CALYZQ010000042.1 GCA_945609985.1 uncultured Lachnospiraceae bacterium
AAAATAATAATGGGGATACTGCTGTACTCCCTTATTTTCAGCGTAGCTCTGATATTGTCTAATTTTGGTATTATGATATTCATAATTAAAAGATGGATTTCCTCCTTGGCAAGCACCTCAAGAGCTTCTTCACCGTCATATGCCTTAAAAATCCGATAGCCATCCTGACTTAAGTAAATATCAATGGCTTCCACAATTTCCTTATCATCATCACAAACCAATATATTCGTCATGTTTCTACTCCCTTCCAACAATGTCCTACCATAACTAAACCATAAAATAGTTAAGTGTTCCCTATGAAAAATATTAATTCTTTTTTAATTTGGTCATCCTATCCTCTAACATAAATATGCGGGAACGCATTACGAATCCAGATAATTTCTTTATCCTGAATTGCTACCACATCATATCGTATACAGGTATTATCGCCCAGTCTGTGCTGATAACGGTAATAATCCGCAACCTTACATATCTGTCTCTGCTTTTGCGGCGTTACGGCCGCCAGGGCACTGCCCTTTTTATCACCGCTTCTGTACTTAACCTCCACAAACACCAGGTAATTTTCATGATAGCCGATAATATCGATTTCCCCCTGCCTGTTGCGGAAATTGCGCTCCACTATGCGCATTCCATGCTTTGTCAGATACTCTGCAGCCTGACTTTCCCGCTCTGTTCCCGTTTGACGCTTATTCAACGTATTTCTTCCCCTTACTTTATTTCATCTTACTTTTCAGTTTATCCATAGAATCCACGAAAATCAGAATTTCCGCCACCACCTCATAAAGCTCAGGCGGTATCATATCTCCGATTTCCAATCTGGAAAGTGTGTCTGCCAGCTTATCGTCCCGATGTATGGGCACATCACTTTCTTTTGCTTTCTCTATAATTCTTTCCGCCAGAATACCCCTTCCGCTTGCGATAACCTTGGGGGCATCTTCAGAAGGGTCGTATTCCAACGCTATGGCCTGTTTAATTTTGTTTTTTTCTTCCATCCTTATGCCCTCATATCGAATGCATACTGCACAAGCGGTACACTTCCCTGTTTATCCAAAAGCGGTCTGATACCGCTCTTTATATCCTCCTCTTTATTGCGGACCTGCATATCAAGACTGCAGTCATAACCTCTCTTATTCAGCCTAGCCGTCAAAAGATCCATATGACCTTCCAGGAAATCCAGCATATCATCATCCTGCACGTAAAATTTGGTGTTTACCTTACTTGCATTCATCGCCACATACACATCCACCGGTCCCAAATGCTCCATATCCAAATGCAGAAGTGCACTGATTTGACCGTCCTTTGCCGCCAGATTCTTCTTGTTGGTGTAGACATACAAATCACCGTGTGCCTGTCCCTGCTGTAATTTCAAAGGCAGCTGTACATAGGTATACATCTGATTAAACTGATGCAGGAAATCAATATTGTTACTCAAATTGGTTGTGGCTCTGTATGCTGTGCTTTCTGCCTGTCCCGCTGTTTCCAGTACATTTGCAATACCCTTCAGCTGTCTGCTCAAACGGTTATACAACTCATCCACTTTACCTTCATCTGCCACTTCTTCCGGAGTAATCAGCCACTGTTCCTTTAGTGTATCTGTCAGGAATTTCTGTACCTCTTTATCACCCAATATACTCTTTAAAAGGGTATCATCTCCCTGCGAAATTGCCTGAGAGATTGCCTGTTTTAATAAATCCGGCGAAAGTTGTACGCCCTGCGGAGTATCCTGTATAGCTTCCTGCTGTAGTACCAATTGTTCATCTCCGGGAAATCCGCTTTGTTGGTTTGTTATGGTTTGTTGCGTCTCCTGCGAAACCGCTTGCAGGATATCATCCTGTAACACATTTGTCTGCGCTGCACCTTGCTGTATAGCAGCCCCCTGTTCAGATACAGTTCCCTGCTGATTTCCGGGATTCTGTACATTCTCTTCAGGCATTGTCAAAGTAGTTTGTACAATGGAAGAATCTGCAGAAGTCGCCTCCTGAGACAAAATATCCATTATACTTCCTGCACCTTCGGCCCCCGCTTCACCGGTCGCAAGGTTCAAAAGCTCCAGATATAGTCCTGCGGCTTCGCGCACATTCCCCTGTGAAACCATATTTTGAATGGTATCTGAAAGGGATGACACCACTTCACCCATACCCTCCGTCAGCTGATGTTTCAGATTTTTATAGGCTGCCACCTGTTTAAGATTATCTTCAGTCACAGGAAGCTTTAGCCTGTGCAAATCCACCACATCATAAAGCTCAGCCTCCGGAAACATATTTATCTCACGGAACACCTGTTGCAGGGAATTCTTGTCCACAGGTAAGCCGGCTTCCATCATGCTTTCCGTCATAGCGACTGTTGTGTTGTTTACCGGAAGTCCCGACATATCAAGTGCTTTTAACACATTGGTGTCGGTTGACATATTGGAAAACAGCGGACTTAAGGTAAGTGCGCTGCCATTGTTTCTTACTTCAAACAAAATACTTTTACCGATTTCCAGATTCATACCGCCGTCCACTCTTGCATTAATCAACAAATCTTCTGCAAGACGAATCTGAACATCATTGCCGTTTTTGGATAACACTTCACCATTTATGGTCTGTCCGGGTGCAAGGGCCTTAATTTGACGGTTCATCTGTAAAATCTGGGCATTAGAAACAGGCCGGATATTTCCGGCTTCTGTAGCCTGCTTACTTCCGATAAATAATTCCGTCAATCTCATCCATTTATCCCCGTACTATACATGTTTTAACAAAAGTTTTTGATAAAGCTTCTTCTGTGGATGGGGGTGGGTCCATACTTTTTCAGTGCTTCAATATGTGCCGCACTGCCGTATCCTTTATTTCCTGCGAAATCATACTCAGGGAATACTTTGTCATACTCCACCATCAGTCTGTCTCTGGTAACCTTGGCAATAATACTTGCAGCCCCGATGGATATACTCTTGGCATCACCCTTTATGATGGGTATCTGCTTCATGTTTACACCGGGTATAGTCACCGCATCATTTAACAGTATATCCGGAACCACATTTAAATGACTAATCGCATCCCGCATCGCTTCATAGGTTGCCTGTAAAATATTGATTTCATCAATACGCTCAGGTGTGGCATATCCCACTGCACAACTTACCGCCTTCTCCATAATGATATCATAAAGCTCTTCTCTCTTTTTTTCGGAGAGCTGCTTGGAATCATTTATATATAAAATATCACATTCCTTAGGCAAAATAACGGCACCGGCCACCACAGGACCTGCCAGAGGTCCTCTGCCCACCTCATCAATGCCGCAGATGTAGGTATATTCCCCATACATACGCTCGTACTTCTTAAGCGCTTCCGTGCGGGCGCGCTCCTTATCCAAAGCAATCAGCTTCTTCCTTGCGCTTTCTACCAATTTCCGAATTCCTGTACGCTCATCCGCTTCAAAAATAGTTATCAATTCAGGCAGCTCATGTTCACAAGCTGCCTGAAACAGTTCTTTTATCTCTTTTGCACTTTTACTTTCCATAAAAACCTGCCTTCTACTGATGCTTCAGCACACCGAATTCACTAAAGGGCCACACACGCACCCAGGCTCTTCCGATAATATCATCACGATGAATGTTTCCAACGATGGGATTTCGGCTGTCACTGCTGTTATTACGGTTATCGCCCATTACAAAATACTCATCCTCACCAAGTACCACCGGTTCCTCCGCAATCCATCTTTTGTCAGGTTCGATAATCTCCCTGCCATAGGACTCGGAAAGCACTTCCCCATTAATATAAATCTTTCCGTCTTCATCAATCTGTACCGTTTCTCCCGGAAGACCTATGATACGTTTGATATAATAGGTGTCTTCCTGATACTGAAAGGGAGGAAATACGATAATATCAAATCTCTGCGGATCTTTAAAACGATAGGTCAGCTTATCCACTATCAGATTATCTCCGTGAGTTAACGTAGGCAACATGGAATCACCGTCCACAACGGTACGCACACCCACAAAGGTGATAATAAACCAGGTAATCAATAATACTATCAATAAATACAAGCCTGTACTGGCAAGCTCCTTCATCACTTTTTTCATCATTCATACGCTCCCATCTTTTATTTACGGCTGCTCCAGCGAAATTCTTCCAAGTCTTCCTGCTCTGAAATCGTCCATCAGAATATTGGCTGCTTTTGCTAAATCCAGCTGTTCTCCCTTTAAATAACACTTGCGGCTCTCTGCTATCTGTTCCAAAATCTCAGGCGCCTTTCCCTTGGCGGTAATCCCGTATCGTTCACCGATAATGCCCTCATAACGCTCCTGTAAGGTATTAATCAAATCACAGGCAAGCTCCTCCATTACGATAATGTCATCGTTGATGGAACCGATAAACGCAAGATTTATACCCACCTGTCTGTCCTCAAACTTTGGCCAGAGAATACCGGGTGTATCCAAAAGCTCCAGACTTTTGTTCAGCTTAATCCACTGCTTACCCTTGGTCACACCGGGCTTATTACCGGTCTTAGTACATGCTTTACCGGCGAAGGAATTGATAAAGGTAGACTTACCCACATTTGGGATTCCAACCACCATGGCGCGTACCGGACGGTTTACAATACCGCGTTTACGGTCACGCTCTATCTTTTCCTTACATGCCTCCTGTACCAGCCCGTGAATGGCCTTGATACCATTGCCGTTCTTTGCATTGATTTCAAGCACATGGGCTCCCTGCTCCGTAAAATACTGTATCCAGCGCTTATTGACGGCAGGGTCCGCCAAATCAGATTTATTTAAAAGTACGATTCTAGACTTGTTTTTACCAAGCTCATTGATATCCGGATTACGGCTGCTTAGGGGTATTCTCGCATCCACAAGCTCTATAATCAAATCAATCAGAGAGATATTCTCCTGCATCATACGCTTTGCCTTCGTCATATGACCGGGATACCAGTTGATACTCATCATTTCTTTCTTCTGTTCCATTTTATCACATCCATTAACTTAAATTACTTTATAAAACCCATTTTGTTTTTACCCAGGGACATCTTAAACCACGCCTCACCAATGATATCATCCAGCTTAACCGGACCGATATTGGCTGAACGGCTGTCCTCACTGTTGTTGGGATTGTCGCCGATGCAGAAATATTCACCCATTTTCAAAGTAAATTCATTTTCAGCAATCCCGCCATCCAATATTTTTTCTGTAACAAGTGTACTCTCTTCACCGTTTACAAAGAGGGTATAATTCTCAATCTTTATATTGTCTCCCGGTACCGCTACAACTCTTTTCACATAATAATGTGCATTCTCATTACCATTCGGTAAAAATACCACCACATCTCCCCTCTTAGGCGAGGAAAGTGTATAAATAAACCGATTCACCAAAATCTTTTGTCCGTTTTCAAGCGTAGGCTCCATGGAAATACCAACCACATTGGTGGTCATACCGAAAAACCACACGGTAACACCTGCTATAAATACGGCAGCCACAATACCGAAAATCCAGCTGAGTATCTCTTTTATCAGTGAAGTACTGACCTTTTTTCTTCTTCTGTAAAAGCTGAGTCCTTTTATCTTAGCCATTTTATTTCCTTTCACAAAACACAAGGCTATTGTATCACATTTTTTGCAAATAGAAAAGACTGCAGTATATAATCTGCAGTCTTTATTCGCAAAACTTATTTAACTAACTCTTTAACCTTTGCTCTCTTACCTACGCGGTCTCTTAAGTAGTTAAGCTTAGCACGTCTTACTTTACCTCTTCTTACTACTTCGATCTTCTCTACGTTAGGGGAGTGTAAAGGCCAGGTCTTCTCAACACCGATACCGTTAGAGGTCTTTCTAACAGTGAAGGTTTCTCTATTGCTTCCGCCCTGTCTCTTCATTACAACGCCTTCGAAAACCTGAATTCTTTCACGGTTTCCTTCCTTGATCTTGCCGTATACCTTAACGGTATCGCCTACTGCAAAATCAACAACGCTGTCTTTTAACTGTTCTGCTTCGATTTCCTTAATAATATTACTCATAATGAGCCTCCTTCATAAAATGGATGTTCTTAATACATATTGTAACAGAGGACCATCTCGTTTTCACAACATTCAGATTTTAACACAATCCTTTCTATAATGCAAGTGTTTTTTTACTTTTAACTCCATATCCACCACAAGGGTTCGTCGCACAGATAGAGACCATTCTTTTCCTGTAGCTTAAAGGAAGCAATATTGCCTTCATAAATATGGCAATAAGGTGTCCTACCCTGCTCCAAAAGCTTATTTATGATAAATGCCTCCAGCGAGCCCGCAATGCCGTTTCTGCGTTGTGACTCCTCAACAAAGAGCATACCCATGCTGCCCTCTCTATGGCCTCCGATAAAGCCTACCAGCTTATCATCCACAAAAGCTCCGTACATAATGCCGGCATTTATACGTGCCTCAATATATTTCATATCGGAGTGATAATGCTCTTTTACGTATTCCTTATGCTCAAGAGTAAGCGGTCGGATATCCTTATGGCGGACATGAAGTGTTTCACGGCTTGTATAACACGCCTGGTAACAGGGATTTTCCGTTTCCATACCGTAATCCTTTACAAGCAGCTCCTTGATATCAGGGTCACAGACAATCATCAATACGCCACCGCTTTTAATCTTCACATCCATACTGCTCTCGCACAGCATCACTTTGGCACTCTCTACTGATTCTGCTGACATCATATAAATACCGCTTAATTTGTCCATCAGAAGAATATCCATGCCTTTGTTATACAGCATATTTGCCCTGCCCTGTGCAATCTGCTCCATCATATGGATATACTTGCGTTTCTGCTTCTTTAAGCGCTTAAATGCCTGCATGGACTTATCATATTTTTTATACAAATCCGGACGTCTTTCTTTGGTGAGCGCTACTGATTGCTCCAGTCTCCATTCTGCAATCTTTTTGTGATTGCCTGACAAAAGCACCTCCGGCACTTTTTTATCATGCCAAACCTCAGGTCTGGAATACTGTGGATATTCCAGCAAATCATTATAAAAGCTCTCCGTCTGTGAGGATATATCATTATGCAACACGCCCGGAACAAGTCTTGCTATGGCATCAATCATCACCATTGCAGGCAGTTCACCACCTGTAAGCACATAATCACCGATGGAAACATAATCCGTAACGATTTCATCCAGTACCCTCTGGTCAATACCCTCATAATGTCCGCACAGAAATACAAGTTCTTCTTCCTTTGCAAACTCCTCCGCCATGGACTGGTTGAAGGTCTTACCCTGGGGAGTCACATAGATGGTCCGCGGCTTTTTTATACACTCCTTTGTAACTGCCTGATAGGCATCAAAAACGGGCTGTGCCTGCATCAACATCCCTGCACCGCCGCCGTAAGGATAATCATCTACTTTGCCGTGCTTATCCAGCGTATAATCTCTAATATTTACGGCATCTATCTCTATCAGCTTATTTTCTACTGCCCGTCCGATAATGCTGGTATTCAGCCCCTGCATTACCATTTCAGGGAATAAGGTTAATATTTGAAACTTCATGTTTTAATTCTCCCTTAGGCTAGTCCAACAGCCCATCCAAAATGTGCACCTTGATAAAGCCTTCTTCCACATTTACCTCAAGCACACACTGCTTAATAGCAGGCAAAAGAAGCTCTCTGCCGTCATTCATGGTAATCTCATACACATCATTGGCACCGGTCTCCATCACATCTTTTAGTACACCGATTTCTTTGTCTTCCTCGTCAATGACCGTAAGCCCCATCAAATCCGCTATAAAATATTCGTCCTTCCTAAGGCGAACTGCATTGGCTCTTGTAACATAAAGACTATTTTGTCTGTATTTTTCAATATCATTTATGTTGTCAAAGCCCTTAAATTTTAAGATAACAAACTGCTTAAAGAACTTCACGCCCTCAATCTCAAGGATTAACTGTTCCTTGCCCGTATCCAAAATAACTTCCTTTAATCTCTTAAAACGCTTAGGGTCATCCGTTGTGGGATATACCTTGACCTCTCCGCGCACGCCATGTGTAGAGGTGATGACACCTACCTGAAATCTCTCTTCCATAAAATTTCCTTTCTATACTATAAACGCTTCAAACAAGAATGCTTCGCATCTAATGCAAAACCATTATTTTTGTAAAAATTCAGGGTACTTTCCTTATTTGAGCCAGTCTCCAGAAACACCTTATAGCAGCCGTACTCTTTTGCTATCTCAGTAGCCCTGTCCAGCAATGCCGAGGCATATCCTCTCATCCTGTAATCTGCATGTGTTACCACATTCTCAATTACTCCATAGGGTCTTACATTGTGAGTCAGATTTTCAACAATGGTCAAATGAACGGAGGAAACCGCCTTTCCGTCCTCTTCAACAACCAACAAATGTATCTTATCATCTTTCTCAAATTTATCAAGCAGATTTTGCCACAGAGACATATCCTGCTCCTCTTTGGGCGGATACTGCGTCAAATACTCGAAATATAAGACTTTTAAATCCAATGCATCTGTGCTTTTTGCTTTGCGGATAATCATATTAACACCTCTAAATTTTATCTTTCTTAAACTCTACAAATTATTAGTTATCTGCATAAATCTCCTACGAACTGCTGAATACGATGCGTTACCAGCTCGTCTTTTTTCATTGCAAGCAATTCGTCTCCCGTAATCCATTTATAAGCGATTGTTTCTCCATCCTGTAAACGGATATTATCCTTACACCAATCCGTAACGTACAGATACTCAAAATAGATGCAATGCGTGTTTTTATCAACCATTCTGCCGACTTCTGTAAGCTCTGACGCAATGATTCCCGTTTCTTCCTCTAATTCACGTCTTGCACATTCGACAGGTGTCTCTCCTTTCAGTGCAGAGCCGCCTGCTGTCGCTTCCCACATGCCTCCATAATGCTTTCTTGGGTCTCGTTTCATAAGTAAATAAGTACCATCAACATGCTTTACCAAAATATCACAAACCAAGTGGAAAATATCATCATGAAAGGTAGACTCTTCCCCTCTAACCAGTGTAATCCCTTCTATCTTGTTAAATGAAACGTCATATGCATCCCAAAGCTCCATATCTTTACCTCCATCATAACTACAAAGCATGCCTAAGGAATCTACCTCACTTATTCCTGCAATTTATCAAATGGAATAAATTCTTTGGGCGGATATGTACGTTTACCGATTATCTTTTCCATCTCAAGTAAATTGTACCATCTGCCAAATTTACTTCCGCACTCATGATATCTTGCCACAGTCTTATATCCGATGGCTTCGTGGAAATGTTCACTGTTACGTGTAAGATATTCATCTTCTTCCACAGGGTCAGCAGCTCCCGCATAAACATTTATTACATTTTGCTTTACCAGAATATTTTCAAGCTTCTCATAAAGCATTTTCCCAATTCCCAGTCTGTGATATTGCTTATCAAGATATATTGATGTAGATGCACTCCACGCATACGATGCCCTTGTTCGAAATCTGCTTGCATAAATATATCCTGCAACTTCCCCATCAACAACTGCTACCAAATACGGATAATTTTTCAATGTTTCTTTTATTCGGTTCTTAAACTCTTCCAACGTTGGAACTTCATGCTCAAAAGTAATTGCTGTATTTTTAACATAGTATGTATAGATATTTAATAACGCTTCTGCATCTTCTTCACTGGCAACTCTTATTATAATTTCTTTCAAATCTTTGTTCATAAGTACATATACCTCACTTAAAATAATCTTCCGCAAGCATTGCATACATCACCTTGTCGAAGATTCCGTTATTACATGAACATGCCTGCCTTAAAGTGCCTTCATATATCATTCCGCATTTTTTCATTACTTTTCCGGAAGCAGGATTTTCACTTGCATGATAAGCATAGACACGATTAAATCCTACTTCTTCAAAGAAAAAGGGAAGTACGGCCTTTACTGCCTCTGTCATCAAACCCATGTTCCACCATTTTGAGCCAAGTTCATACGCTAATTCTACTTGTTTTACTTTGTTGTCAGGATTCATACCAAACATTCTGCCAATGACTTGTCCCGTTTCTTTCAACTGTATTGCCCAACTATAACGTTCCAATCTGTCATAAGCATTGAGCCAATTGTCAGTAAACATATTTGCATTTGTAAACACCTCTTCAATACATGTCATAGGTGCATAATTCGTCCACTTCCAAACATCGTATTCGCTCCAGCAATTATAGTAAATCTGTTCCAAATCATCTTTCGCGAAACATCGCAATATGAGGCGGTCTGTTTTAAGTAATACTGTTCCTTTGTGCGTCATGAAGTGCCTCCGGATAATTATTCTATAAACTTAATTTTACCTCTACTTTGTTATTTCCTTTTTAATACATTCTATATTATCACCGACCACTCTCATAGTAAAACCCAATCCACAAAATGTTACAAAATAAAAACTATCATCCGACAGTATAGACAACCCCACACATGTATCTATATATCCAACAGTATCGATCATATTCCAAATACCTTCAATATACAAATTATTATCTTTAAATTTACTTGCATTACTTTCAGCTTTATCAAAATCCCAAATCAGTTTCTTGTCTTTTATGATATATTCCATCTCAAATATTCTCCAAAAAATCACAAATATTTTACAACCCTCTAACCAATAATCTAAAGAACAACACAACTAATATTCCAATCCCCAACAATACCCCTATAACCTTTTTTATTTCATTATTCCTAAAATCATTTTGAGGCAGAATACCATATTTCTCATAAGAATAATCATTGTGATTCGTTGTATAAGCCATGATTTTATCTCCGATTTGATAATCTTGATAGATTGTTGCCGATACCTGCATCCGCTTATTATAATCATTTACATGACCATCATGATAATATAAAAAATAGTTTTCATGAACTGAATCATTTTCGTCTGTCTCTACTCTTTTATTTGTAATCTCAATTTCTTCTTGAAAATAGTCTACACCTAACACCATTTCATCAGTCTTTTTTTTGTATGCATTTGATGTTTTATATACATCTGTCCAAACACAAATAAATGCTATACATAAAACAATAAGGCTACATACAAATATAATTGTTTTTTGCTGTTCTGTTATTTTATCTTCTTGAGCTTTGCTCTTTACCAGTTTGTTACTCATTTTGTCTCCACCAGTTCTTTCTCATAACACAAGAACTCCTGCTCATACATATGACATTCACCAACCATACGAAAGCCAAATACGGCATAACATCTGATTGCCTTTACATTATACTTGTTTACCAGAATGTGAATGCCTTTAAATCCTCGCCTCTTTAACTCATCCATACCAAACTTAAGCATAATCCGCCCAAGGCTCTTGTTTTGTTCTACCGGCAGTACAGCCAACCTCGCCAATTCGCCTACAGGTATAATGCTTTTATCCCAACAGGGAAGAAGATCAACCTCTTCGTCCTCCTCGATTGAAACAGCAGCGTTTATCTTTCCGTTCATTCTCAAAACAAACAGAGCATTACGTGAAAGATCCCAGTCAATTGCTTCATTGGACGGATACCTTTCATCCCAAGGACAATACTCCCTGCCTATCTGCGCCTTATAGAGAGCCAAAATCTCACTTCTGTCTGCTTCTGTTGCCATTACAATTTCATATTCCATATATACTTTGCCTCTGACGTTCTTCCAAAAATCCTCTTACTTCTTCCGTTTTCTTCTCATCAAAGCTATATCCCAATGCCTCTCCTACATATTTTGCAATCTCCGCAAAATAATCGTAAATCATGTACAACTTATTTCATATGTCTTCACTGCTTCTCAACTTTTTTCACCTTCTGACTATCAATAAACTTTTTCCAACATGTTAAAAATTCTTCCAACATTTTTCACGCAAAAATGTCCCAATAATCGCTAATGGCGCACCTTCATAATACTCTACCAACAGTCTCTTAAATTCCGGAACTTCCTTTTTCGGTATTACCAAAAAACCACTCCCCTTCGCAATCAAGTAGTGATTTGCAAAAATCACAGCGGCCCTCTTATTCCCATCCTTAAATACCTGCGTCTTCATACAGTACATACATAACTCAATTGCTATGTCAATTGCTTCTTTTTCCAAGCTTTTTATCTCTTCAATTCTCTCTATAACAACAGATTCAATTGGAAGTGGAGGCACATAACTTGTTCCCCCTATCTGCACAGGAATGCCCCTGATACGTCCACCATCATAAAAGAATCCTTCATTTACCAACTTTGCAATATGACATAACATATAGTAGTTGCTTTCGCTTTGAATTACATCTCTATCAAGAATAAACTCCCACGCATGCTTTAAATTAAGAATTTTCTGCACATCGGTTGCCGATACACCATTGACTTGTCCATTCTCTATTATATCCTCTGTCTGTGGGAAAGAGGTTGCCACGCCTTCTAACACTGCCTGATCATATATATTTGCTTTCAAGTTTGCTCTTGCAAAATCTAAATTCTGCAATATTCTTGTTGACAACTCTTTATCTTCGTAGCCACGTGAAACTAATTCTTTATTAATTTTCCGGATATTCTTATTTAAGTCTTTTCGTTCTTTCGCATTACGCAATAATAACTGATACAACTCATCAGAATATGCATCAACATACGTAGAAGTTAATTTTCCTGCTATTCTTTTACGAATGTATAAATATTTCGTACCATTTACTTCTTTAATTTCCGGATTACCGTCATATGGAATAAAATTAAGTCTTGCCTGTATATCTGCTCTTTGCTGTAATAATTCTTGTATTTCTTCATAGTTTGCACCCATTTACAACACCTCTTCTCATTAGGGAACATTTGCTAGTAATAGTATACCCAAAAGTTCCCTAAATAGCAATATATTTTTAGGGGACTTTTAAATCAATATTCAACCCTAAAAGTCCCCTAACTCAAATCAAGACATTTAATTATTTTTTAAATTTATGTAATTCAAATGCCTTATCTATGGCACTCTCTATTTCCTCTTCATAACAGGTATTAATGTTGTCAATATTATCATAGTTCCAACAGATACCGATTAAAAACTCTAAAGTGCCGCTGTTTCCCGTAACAGGACTGTTAATCAGTCCAATGATATCTACATCATTCTCTAAATAAAAACGACAGATGTCCTGTAAAATCTCTCGCAAGATTTCTTTTTGATTGATATTGCCGGTTCTGCGGATTTCGGAGGATTCCACTTCATAGATTGGCTTAATCAAACATATCATTAATCCTTTATCTTTCAGAATCTCCCTGCAAATCGGTAGCGCCTTTTTTAAGGATAAATACGATAAATCCAAAGATATCATCTCCGGTTTCGGGTCAAGAACCGTCAGTTTTTCATCCGACAGATTCGTCTTTTCCATGTTTACTACATGAGGATCATTTGCAAGCTTCCCTGCCAGCTGACCAAAGCCTACATCTACCGCATATACCAGCTTTGCACCTTTTTGCACCCAGCAATCCGTAAATCCACCGGTAGAAGCACCGCAGTCCAAAGTCACCTTATCCGTACAATCTATATGTAACTGTTCTATCGCTGCAACTAATTTGAAACCACCTTTGTTAACATATTGTCTTTTATAATATCCTTTAATCGTTACTTCACTATCAACTGCAACCTTCTCATGCAGACTCCAAACGGGCTGATTATTAATCAGTACTTTTTTCATCATAACCCAGGTTTCTGCCTCTTTTGCATCTCCAAAATAGCCTTCATCCAATAGTTTTTCCAAAACCGTACATTTTTTCTTGCTTGCCATTATTTGTTCCTGCTTTCCTTATACTTTTACAACATCACTAATCATCTGTCTGGTAAGAATTTCCTCATTAACCAGGTTTCCATACAAAAGATATTCTGTATTTCCTGAGTTTCCTTTTATGGGAGATTTCCGTATGGCAAAAATATTCACATTGTTCTTCTCCATACTTAAAACAAACTCTTCAATTCTATCAATAACATCCTCTGAATTTACCGGTATCCCATTTTTTCCAAGCATTTCAAGTGGAAGTTCAAACTGTGGTTTAAACAACAGCACAACACAGCCGTCTTCTTTGAGGAATCGGATATTGGGTGTTATCACTTTTTCCAGCGAAATAAAAGAAACGTCTGATGTTATCATATCAACCTTTTCAGGAATATCTTCATCCGTCAGGAATTTCGCATTCTTTCTTTCCAATGCAACCACTTTAGGGTTTGTTCGCAATTTATAATTCAGTATTCCATATGCAACATCAACTGCATATACCTTATTTGCACCATGCTTTAAAAGGCAATCTGTAAAACCGCCTTCCGAAGCACCTATATCCACAACGACTTTTCCCGAAACATTTAACTCAAATTCAGATATCGCTTTTTCCAGTTTATAACCCGCTCTGGTTACGAAATCCTTTTGTTTCATCTTAATTCTTATCTTATCTTTTGCTTTAACAGGATAGTTTATCCAACTACATACCTCTTCATTTACCAGTACTTTTCCTGCCATTATATATCCATTGGCCTCAAATGAACTCAGGCCATAATTATCAATTAAATAGTCAAGCAGTTTCAACGAATAATTCCTCCCATAACAAACACGCAGGACGCCTCTTAGGGCTTCCTGCGCATGCTAAATACTTAGACAATTTCTACATCGACTCTTGTATTGTCTCTGATTGATGCTGCCTTAACAACAGTGCGGATTGCCTTTGCAATTCTGCCCTGCTTACCGATAACTTTACCCATATCGTCTGCAGCTACGTGAAGTTCAACAGTGATGTTTTTACCTTCCACCTTCTCTGTTACAACAACCTCTTCCGGATGGTCTACAAGTGCCTTTGCAACAACTTCTACCAATTCCTTCATAATCCACCTCCAAAGATTAGATTACTATTTCTCGATACCTGCAGCCTTGAAAAGCTTTCCAACTACCTCTGTAGGCTGAGCACCGTTTGCCAACCACTTCTTAGCAAGCTCCTCGTTAATCTTGAAAGTGCTGGGCTCAGTACTGGGATCATAAGTACCGATCTCCTCGATAAATCTTCCATCTCTGGGTGAACGGGAATCAGCAACGATGATTCTATAAAAAGGAGCCTTCTTCTGTCCCATTCTTCTTAATCTGATTTTAACTGCCATTTCTTTTTCCTCCATATTGAAAAACTATTATTTTGTGACCTGTCGGTCTATATGATAAGAACCCGTTTCAGGTCCGTATCTTCAACACTTAAAAGGGAAATCTTCCGCCGCCCATTCCCGGGAAGCCACCAAACATTCCGCCTCTTTTCTTGCCGCCGCCCATCTGCTTCATCATCTTCTGGCTTTGCTCAAACTGCTTGATAAAACGGTTTACCACGGCAATATCCACACCTGCACCATTTGCAATTCTGTGCTTTCTGCGGGGATTTAACAGCTTGGGATTGCGTCTCTCCTCCTTGGTCATGGAAAGAACAATCGCCTCCATATGCTTAAGCTGCTTTTCATCTATCATGGATTCCAAATCACCCATCTTAGCTCCCATGCCGGGAAGCATCTTAAGGATGCTGGACAAACCACCCATATTGCGCATCTGCTTCATGCTCTCAAGGTAATCCTCAAAGTCGAATTTACCCTTCTTCATACGGCCTGCCATTTCGCGGCCTTTTTCTTCATCTAAATCGATGCTCTCCTGCGCCTTTTCAATGAGGGAAAGTACATCACCCATGCCCAGGATTCTATTTGCCATACGGTCGGGATAAAACTGCTCCATATCGGAAAGCTTCTCACCCATACCCACATACAAAATCGGTCTGCCGGTAACTGCTTTGATGGAAAGTGCAGCACCACCTCTGGTGTCACCGTCAAGTTTGGTAAGAACAACACCATCAATGCCAATCTGTTCATTAAACTGGCTTGCCACATTCACTGCATCCTGACCAGTCATGGCATCCACAACCAAAAGGGTCTGATGAACGGTTACCTGACTTTTAATCTCCTGAAGCTCTGCCATCATGTCCTCATCCACATGGAGACGACCGGCGGTATCGATAATCACTACATTGTGACCATTCTTTTCCGCATGTGCAATTGCTTCCTTAGCTATTTCTACCGGCTTGTGGTCCGTGCCCATGGAGAACACATCCACTTCCATCTTCTTACCGTTTATCTGTAACTGCTCAATCGCTGCAGGTCTGTAAATATCGCAGGCAACAAGCAGGGATTTCTTACCCTTCTGCTTAAGCTTTCCGGCAATCTTAGCTGTTGCAGTGGTCTTACCTGCACCCTGAAGACCTGCCATCATAATCACTGTAATGGCCTTACCGGGCTGCATGGCAATCTCAGTGGTCTCACTGCCCATGAGAGCAATCATCTCTTCATTAACAATCTTGATAACCATCTGGCCGGGATTCAGTCCGTTCATAACGTCCTGACCGATTGCACGCTCTTCCACGGATTTGACGAACTGCTTAACCACCTTGAAGTTAACATCCGCCTCCAAGAGAGCCATCTTAACTTCCTTC
This sequence comes from uncultured Lachnospiraceae bacterium, assembly GCA_945609985.1. Taxonomy (GTDB): domain Bacteria; phylum Bacillota; class Clostridia; order Lachnospirales; family Lachnospiraceae; genus Acetatifactor. The sequence goes on from CALYZQ010000042.1 coordinate 16,423, forward strand.
AGTGCAGCCTTGACATCAACTTCCGTCAAACGTCCTTTACCGCGAAGGTTTTTAAATATATTCTGTAGTTTATCGGTTAAACTCTCAAATGCCATCGGCTTCTCCTTACAGTTCCATCTTAAGTTCTCCCGAAAGAGAACGTATCTGCTCCATCCGTCTAAGAACAGCGTCATTATCAAACGCTTCATCAGATGAAAGCTTCGTCAGTGCTTCAATTTCGCCTACCTTCTGCTTTGCCTTCTGGAATCGCTCTACCAGATGAAGCTTGCTCTCATAGTCCTGCAAAATCTTGTCACAACGCTTTATCAAATCATGTACACCCTGACGGGAAATGCCTCTCTCCTGGGCAATCTCACCAAGCGACATATCGTTATATACTGCATCTTCATAAATGCTTTGCTGATGAGGAGTAAGTAATTCACCATAAAAATCATACAGCAAAGTCTGTTCAAAAATCTTTTCCATAATCAAACACCTTGGTTATCATACTATAACTGACAAGTGGTGTCAAGTATTTTTTCTTGACACCACTAAGATTTTATAAATAATTTGCTTTTATCTCCTGATAGTTATTACAAAACTGCACTGCCTGCATTCCTGCCGCCCTTGCACCTTCTACATTTTTCTGCAAATCATCGATAAACAGACACTCATCCGGTACCAGCTTATATGTATCAAGAAAATACTGATAAATCTCCAAATCCGGCTTTAAAATATGAATATCTGAGGAGACCACAATTCCTTTAAAACGTTCCAATGCAAAATGCTTAGGGAAATACTGATAAAAATCCTGACAGGCATTGGAAATGATGTAGATATCATAGCCCTTATCCTGCACTTCATCTACAAATTCCTTTGCACCTTCAAGAGGCTCCATACAGATAGACCAATGCTCCACACATTTCTTTAGCTTAGCATGCAGTTCCTTTGGTACTCTCTTGCTGACACCCTCAAAGCGCTCAGCGTTTGTAATAGTTCCCAAATCGCCAAGCCGCCACTCGGGACCTTCGAAGAGTTCTCTTTTAATAATAGCTTTTTCTTCCTCAGTATCACATACTTTATCCAAAATCACATTGGGATTGTAATCAAGAAGTACATTTCCCATGTCAAAAACAATATTTTTTATCATAGATTTTATCCCCTTTCCTCTGCATACAACTTCCTCTTACCATGCGGTTTCAAAGCGATAAATATAAGCAGGCTTATCAGCAAAAATCCGGGATAAAACAGATTGGGGATAATTTCAAATGCCGAAATCTGATGTCCCAATTCTGCCGCAGCGGATATAGCTACCAGCATCTGTGCGCCGTAAGGAATCACACCCTGAAAAACGCAGGAAAAGGTATCCAGAAGTGATGCTGTCTTTTTCGGGCTGATACCGTACTCCTCAGACATCTCCTTTGCAATAGGGTTACTCATTACAATTGCTACGGTATTGTTTGCAGTTGCAATATCCATTGCTCCAACCAAAAAGCCCATACCAAGCTGTCCGCCGCGTCTTCCCTTGAACACCTTACGGATGGCTGTCAAAAGTGCTTCAAAACCACCATGCTCACGTATCAGTGCACACATTGCGGCTACCAGCACTGCCACCATACAGGTTTCAAACATACCGGATGCTCCCACACCCATGGAAAACAGCATGTCTGTAGCTACTGTCTGACCGGTTAACAGCATAATAAATGCACCGGAAATAATACCTACTAATAATACAATAAACACATTAATTCCGATAATACCGCCAATCAACACCAACACATATGGAATAATCTGAACCAGATTGTATTTATGTTCAACAGCACCCGCAAGTTCCACTCTGAAAGACAATATCAAAATCAAACCAAGCGTAGCCAATGCCGCAGGAAATGCAATCCAAAAGTTTTCCTTGAATTTATCTTTCATATTGCACCCCTGGCCGTTACATGCAGCAATTGTAGTATCGGAGATAAAGGACAAATTATCTCCAAACATTGCTCCACCCATAACCGCACCGATACAAAGGGGCATTTGAAAACCGGATGCATTTGCCACCGCCACAGCAATAGGCGTAATCAAAGTAATGGTACCTACGGATGTACCCATAGCCGTGGAAACAAAACATGCAACCACAAACAATACTGCAACTGCAAATCGCGCAGGAATCAAAGACAACATAAAGTAAGCAACACTCTCTGCACTGCTTCTTCCTACCACACCCACAAATGCTCCTGCAACAAGGAAAATCAAAAGCATTGTAATAATATTCTTATCTCCCACGCCCTGTCCCATAACAGTAAGCTTCTCGTCAAAGCTAAGCTCTTTGTTTTGTATACAGGCTACCAATATAGCTATCAAAAAGGCAATAATGATTGGGATTTTGTAAAAGCCCATGTGGATATTCATTCCATATTCAAACAAAATTCCAAGTCCTAAATATAATATCAGAAATACACCAATGGGTAATAAAGCAATCGGATTACTCTTTTTCACGTCATTTCTCCTAATCTTACTAATCTCTTCCACTTTATCATCATGTTGGATTACGGTCAACCAAAATTACAGCTTTTCACCAAAATAACTTTTGTACCCCTCTCCATAAATTTCGGTGGCGCTGCTGATTATCATAAATGCCTCCGAATCCTCCTGCTTTACAATCTCCTCCGCTTTTGGAAATAAAGGTTTCCGCATGACGCACAAAATAATATCCTTTGCCTTTCCGCTATATGCTCCTCTTCCTTCCACATAGGTTACTCCAACATTTAGCTCCAAAAGCAGGCGTCCCACAATATGACCTGCATTATCACTGATAATATAAATCATTTTTGCTTCATCCCTACCATACAGTACCAAATCTAAAACAAGGGATGTAACAAACGCTCCGCATCCCGCATAAAGTGCTTTATCCAAATCTCCAAACACGATAACGGAAAGCGTCACAACGGCAGCATCTAAAAGCAATAGTAACGTCCCCGTTCTGATATGTGGCTTATTACGCCTTATTACTTTAATAATAATATCCGTTCCTCCCGTTGTTCCTCCTGCGCGAAAAACGTATCCCATGCCAATTGCAATCATACTACAGCCTGTAATTACTGCAAGAATCGGGTCAGTGGTTAGCGCACCCACAGGTGTCAAAAGATTTGTCAAAAAGGATACAAATATAATACAATACAATGTGGAAACAATCACCTTCCATCCAAACTTCCACATTCCCAAAAGTAATATAGGCACATTCAAAAGCAAAATCAAGGTTCCCGTCTCAACACCTATTAATCTGTTTAGAATGATGGAAATACCCGTGACTCCTCCCGGTGCCAGTTCGTTAGGATCCAGAAACAGACTGATTCCCACGGAATAGACCACCGCGGCAAGCGTCATTTTAACGTAATTCCAAACCATATTCTTTATTTGTTTTTTTGACATCATATTCTCTCCATGGCAAAATACTTTATTTTATATTCTGCCCATGAAAAAAGCCCTGCATACCTTATGTATGCAGGACTCTCATTATATTTGTCAATTATATATTGGTACGCACCAGCTTTGGCTTGTAGCCTTCCTTTTCCAGTGCCTCCACAATTTCATGTTTATGCTCTGTACCGAATGCCTCCAATGTAATGCGAAGCTCCACGGCCGCATTTCTGTTGATGGAGACAAACTGATTGTGCTCCAGCTTGATAACATTGCCGCCCACACTTGCAATAATACCGGAAACACGATGCAGCTCACCCGGCTTATCCGGCAACAGAACGGATACCGTAAAGATACGGTCTCTGAAAATCAATCCCTGCTGCACTACGGAGGACATGGTAATCACATCCATGTTACCGCCGCTAAGAATTGCAACCACGCGTTTTCCCTGTACGTTGAGATGCTTTAGAGCAGCCACGGTAAGCAGACCGGAATTCTCCACAATCATCTTGTGATTTTCCACCATGTCAAGAAATGCAACTACAAGTTCTTCATCATCCACAGTGATAATATCGTCTAAGTTCTCCTGTATATAGGGGAACAGCTTACTTCCGGGGGTCTTTACCGCAGTACCGTCTGCAATGGTATTTACACCTGGAAGAGTCACGACCTTTCCTTCCTTTAAGGACTCCTGCATACAGTTTGCACCTGCAGGCTCCACACCTATTACCTTAATCTTAGGATTTAACAGTTTTGCCAGTGTGGACACGCCTGTTGCCAATCCACCGCCACCAATGGGTACTAAAATATAATCCACAAGCGGAAGGTCTTTGAAAATTTCCATGGCAATGGTTCCCTGGCCTGTTGCCACCGTCAAATCATCGAAGGGATGAATAAAGGTATATCCATGCTCGTCAGCCAGCTCATAAGCCTTTGCGCATGCCTCATCATATACATCGCCCCAAAGTACAACCTCTGCACCGTAGCTCTTGGTGCGGTTCACTTTCATAAGAGGTGTAGTGGTAGGCATTACGATAGTTGCTTTGGTACCGTAAGCCTTTGCAGCATAAGCCACACCCTGAGCATGATTCCCAGCGGAAGCGGTAATAATACCCTTTGCTCTCTCTTCTTCGCTTAAGGTACTCATCTTATAATAGGCACCGCGAAGCTTATAGGCACCTGTAAGCTGCATATTCTCAGGCTTTAAATACACTCTGTTTCCCGTCTGGTTACTGAAATATTCACTGCCAATCAGCTTGGTTTCCAGCGTTACCTGTTTTACAACCTCGCTGGCTTCCTCAAACCTTTCCAATGTCAACATTTATTATTCTTCCTTTCCGTCTTCCTTCAAATCAAATAAAGCATTTACAAATTCGTCAGAATCAAATTTCTGCAAATCATCAATAGTCTCACCAACACCGATGTATTTTACCGGAATGTTAAGTTCCGACTGAATTGCTACAGCAATACCTCCCTTTGCAGTACCGTCCATCTTGGTAAGAATAATGCCGGTAAGATCTGCCACATCACCAAACTCACGAGCCTGCACCAGTGCATTCTGACCGGTGGTACCATCAAGTACAATCAGATTCTCCCGGTGTGCGTTGGGGTATTCCCTGTCAATGATACGATTCATCTTGCGAAGCTCTTCCATCAGATTTTTCTTATTATGAAGTCTGCCTGCAGTGTCAATCAAAAGCACATCCACATTTCTGGCTCTTGCCGCATTTACCGCATCAAATACCACGCTGGCAGGATCTGCGCCCTCTATACCGCCAATCATAGGCACATCTGCTCTTCTTGCCCACTCGGCAAGCTGGTCACCGGCTGCAGCACGGAAGGTATCGGCCGCTGCTATCAATACCTTTTTACCGTTATCCTTTAACTTACCCGCAAGCTTACCGACAGATGTAGTCTTTCCTACACCGTTGACACCGATAACCATAATGATGGACTGCTCCTTCTCAAAATCATATGCAGTCTCATCAATGTGCATCTGCTCCTTAATACTATCAATCAAAAGCTGTTTGCACTCCGAAGGCTCTTTAATATGCTGTTCCTTTACCTGCGCTTTCAAACGTTCAATAATAGCATTTGTAGCATTGACACCGATATCTCCCATAATGAGAATCTCTTCCAGTTCCTCGTAAAAATCTTCATCTATGGCAGAAAAACCACTAAATATACTGTCAATACCGCTTACAATATTTGCTCTTGTCTTGGAAAGTCCTGCTTTTAATCGGGCAAAAAAACCTTTCTTTTCCTCGGCCATCGATACGCTCCTTTTCTATCCTTAATCATCCAATTCCTTATCAATCAGGTTTACACTGACAAGAGTGGATACACCCTTCTCCTGCATGGTGATACCGTACAGTCTGTCAACCTGCTCCATGGTACCTCTTCTGTGGGTAATTACAATAAACTGTGTATTTTTCGTCAGCTTATGTAAGTATTTTGCAAAGCGTCCTACATTGGAATCATCCAATGCCGCCTCAATTTCATCAAGCAGACAGAAAGGTGATGGCTTTAAGTTCTGGATTGCAAACAACAGCGAAATCGCCGTTAACGCTTTCTCTCCACCGGAAAGCTGCATCATATTCTGCAGTTTCTTTCCCGGGGGCTGTGCAATAATACGGATTCCCGC
>CALYZQ010000043.1 GCA_945609985.1 uncultured Lachnospiraceae bacterium
CTCCAAAAGAAGCTGTACTACGGTTACAAAAGACGCTATGATTACGATAAATGCAGGGATTCTCACTCTGTTCGGTATGATCTTGCGAAGCAAAGAAATAATCAGGTTGCTAAGCATCAATACCACCGTGGTGGTAAGTCCCATTCCCAGACCGTTTATGGCAGATGTGGTAACTGCCAGCGTAGGACACATACCAAGCATCAGCACAAAAGTAGGATTCTCTTTTAGCAGACCGTTTGACAGTCTCTCCCATGCTGTGGACATAGATGATTTATTCATTTGCTTCACCTCCCTGCATGAGTTTTTGTACAACCTTAAGGCCACCGTTTACCGCATTTGTAATAGCTTTCGTAGTTACAGTAGCACCACTAATGGCATCAATTTCGCTGTCAGACTGGCTTCCCGATTTGGTGTAGGTAAAGCTTTCCACCTGCTTATTACTAAACTGGGGCACCAGCACCTCGCCTGCCTTCATACCAAGTCCGGGAGTCTCTTTTATCTCCAGAAGGGAAATGTCATTCAACACTCCATCCTTTGTAATACCCATAAACACTACTATATTGCCACCGTAGCCCTCCGTGGAGGTAGACTGTACCACATATCCAAGCACGCTTGCATCAGCAGCCTTTGCCTCAAATACGGTACCTATTTTTACACCGTTTGCGGTAAGCTCATTAGTAAGAGCCGCATCCGCTTCAAAAGAAATCTCCTGAAAACTGTCGGCTCCTTCAAATACTGCCGCACATGCCTGCTGTACCTTTTTGGTCTTCTGCTCCGCAATCGGTCCCTTGGTCAGTTCATAAACAAAACCAAGTATCAGTCCGGAAAGCAGTGTAATCAGAAAGAGAATACCTGCTTCCTTCAACATGACTTTCATATCTGAACTCTTTTTCATGATTTTCTGCCTCCTTTTCCGAAAGCGACAGGCTTAGTCACTTTCTCAATCAAAGGCACCAGCAGATTTCCTAAAATGATAGCATAGGAAACACCCTCTGCTCCGGGGCCGAAAAATCTGAAAATACCGGTCATAAGGCCTAAGAAAATACCAAACACATACTGTCCCTTAATGGTGATAGGTCTTGTCACATAATCGGTTGCCATAAAGAAGGCTCCCAGCATCAGACCTCCGCCCGCAAGCTGCGCGGAAAGGAATGCGGGGTCAAAACCATGATCACCGAACAATACGGTAAACAAGGCAAATGTCACTATGTAGCTTCCAGGAATACGAAGGTCAATAATCCCTAACATAATCAGGAAGCATGCTCCGATTACCAGTGCAATCATGGAGGTCTCACCGATGGTTCCGGCGGTATTACCGATTATCATGTCAAACACTTCCACGTTCTCCCCTGCCTTTATCCTTGCAAGAGGCGTTGCACCTGTATAAGCATCACAATTAAAATCCGTCATCTGGGAGGTAAAGGAAATCAAAAGAAAGCATCTTGCCGCCAATGCCGGGTTCATAAAGTTCTGTCCCAGACCTCCAAATAACATTTTTACCACCAATATGGCAAACACTCCGCCCAAAACTGCCATCCACAGCGGAATGCTTACCGGCAGGTTCAGTGCCAGCAAAAGTCCCGTCACCACTGCTGATAAGTCTGTAATGGTCTGTTTCTTACGGTAGATGCCGAACAAAAATTCCGTAAGTACGGTAGAGGCTATGGTCACTAAAATTATCACAAGCGCCCTGAATCCAAAATTATAAATACCGAATCCCGCCGCAGGAAGCAATGATATAATCACTGCCGCCATGATTCCGCTTGTTGTCGCTTTAGAACGGATATGGGGATTGGATGATACCTTTAAAAGTCCACTCAACGTTCTTTCCTCCCTAGTTCTTTTTCTTCTTGGCAAGCTGTATCTTACGCATGGATTTAATCTGCTGTGTCAGAGGTCTCTTCGCAGGGCAGATATAGCTGCAGCAGCCACATTCACAGCACTCCATACCGTCATTTGCAAGGAATCCTTCCTCATCAAAATGCTCTGCCATGTCCGCTAGTCTGCTGGGAATAACTCTTCCGGGACATACCTCCACGCATCTTCCGCAGTTGATACAGGGACCGGGCTCCATAGCGGAAACCTCATCCTTTGTAAGTGCTAAAAGTGCGGTTGAAGTCTTGGTGATGGGCACATTCAAATCAAATATACCAAAGCCCATCATGGGACCGCCACAGATAACCTTTTCCGGGGTACCCTTGAAACCTCCTGCAACCTCTAAAAGCTCATTATAGCTCATACCCAGATGTACCTTGTAATTGCGGGGATTCTCGATGGCATCTCCCGTCACGGTCACGATACGTTCAAGCAAAGGCTTACCCTGCACAACAGCATTATACACAGCCACAATGGTATCCACATTATTTACCACACAGCCCACATCCGCAGGAAGCATGGAGGAATTAATTTTCCTTCCGGTAGTGGCATATATCAAAGTACGCTCACCACCCTGAGGATACTTTGTCTTTAGTGCCTGAACGCTGATGCGCGTTTCATCTTTGGTAAGCTGTCTGAAAAGCTTAATGCAATCAGGCTTATTATCCTCAATTGCCAGAATACCCTGCGCTTTATCAAAAAGCTTCAATATAATCTTAAGTCCTTCGATAACCTTCTCCGGCTCCTCCAGCATTCTGCGGTAGTCAGAGGTCAGATAAGGCTCACACTCCGCACAGTTGGCAATCACATATTCAATATTTTCCGGCTCCTTGGGAGAAAGCTTTACGTGGGTGGGGAAACCCGCACCGCCCATACCTACAATACCGGCTTCCTTTACCGCATCCAGTATCTCTTCCTTGGTCAGCTTGTCAATGGGAGCCACGGGATAAAAGCCGACATCCTCATACAGGCCGTCATTCTCCACAATAATACTCATGATGCTGTCCCCGGTCACAACACGTCTGGGCTCAATCGCCTTAACCGTACCGGAAACGGAAGCATACACAGGTGCAGAAACAAATCCGCCCGCTTCCGCTATCTTCTGTCCTACCAGTACCCTGTCACCCTTTGCCACAATAGGGTTGGCCGGGGCTCCGATATGCTGTGACAACGGATATACCAGTTCTCCTTTGGGAAGTATTTCCTTGATGGGCTTATCCTTGGATAGTTCCTTCCCGTCATAGGGATGGATACCGCCCACAAAAGTCAATTTTGCCATATTGCTAATCCTTTCTTTTATCGTATTAAGTAAAAAAACGAATCTAAAAGCTTACTTCTAATATACTATTTTTTTACACAAAATACTACTGTATTTTTGAAATTTGTGTTATGATAATGATAGTTTTTGACAGGAGGAATCATATGAAAATATCTGAAGAAACCTTAGAAGAATTTTCCCTGGCTTACCCCTTGGAAAACATCGCTCCCCTTGAGCGGATTTTATTTTTTGACATAGAGACAACCGGCTTTACAGCAGCTTCCGCACACCTGTATATGATTGGCTGTGCATATTATCAGGCAGAAAAATGGCATATCATCCAGTGGCTTGCTGAAAATTATGAGGAGGAAGCCCGGGTACTTGACGCCTTCTTTGAGTTTGCCTCCCTATATCAATACCTGATTCACTTTAACGGTAACAATTTCGACATTCCTTTTATCAGCCAAAAATGTACACAGCTTTCCCTGCCCTACACCTTTGAGCACCTTACCGGAATCGATTTATACAGGAGAATCTCCCCCTATAAATTTTTCTTAAAGCTTCCTAACTGCAAGCAAAAGACTTTGGAACAGTTTTTGGGCATTGAGCGTGAGGATGCCTTCTCCGGCGGAGAATTAATCGGTATTTATAACGACTATGTAAAATCACCCACCGAATTTTCGGAAAGAGCCATTTTTTTGCACAATGCAGATGATTTGAGAGGCATGTTAAATGTACTGCCCATGCTTTCCTATTATGACCTGCTAAATACGCCTGTAAAAGCAAAAAAAGTGCAGGCCAATAACTATATTGACATGCACGGTGAACAAAAGAGGGAGCTACTCATTACCATCTCCCTTCCCTTTTTCCTGCCACGTCCCATATCTGCTTCGGCAAACAACTGCTACTTTAGAGGCGAGGGCAATGAGGCAACCCTGAAGGTACCCATCTACGAGGAGGAGTTAAAATATTATTACTCCAATTACAAGGACTATTATTATCTCCCCAATGAGGATGTAGCACTACACAAATCGGTAGCTTCCTTTGTAGATAAAGAATACCGGGTTCAGGCTACAGCTGCTACCTGCTACACACGTAAGGTATCAAGCTATCTCCCCCAGTGGGATGAACTGTTTTCGCCCTTCTTTGTACGCGACCCCAAGAGCAAGGAACTCTTCTTTGAGCTCACGGACGAAATGAAACGAAACCGGGAAGGCTTCTCCGCATATGCGACACATATACTGCAGATGATAGCGGCGACGTATTAAACATACAAGCACATCTTTGATGAAATCAGTGATGTGCTTTTTTATTGTACAGAATCGTTGAGGTAGGGTGGACAGAGGTATCTGTTAACGCAGGCACGCTTTCGCTAAGGTTCGCATCGCAGCGGTACTAAGCTCGAATGCGCGTTGCGCATTATACCTCGCTAAGGACCGGCGTGCTCACATTGCACTGCTTTTAACAGACACCTCTATCTCCCTACCTCTACGATTCTGTGTCATAACTACAACCATATCGCTTCATTCAAGGCACTTTGTACCTGTATATTTTCGACACATACCAGCTTTACAAGAAGCCATGCCCTCTCTTCATCGGTCAACTCCTTTAATTTTTCAGCTTCTTTGGAAGAGACCAAGCGGTCTGATATGCTTTCAATGGCATCAATTTTATTCTGTACCATAGCTATCAGATTGTGCCAATTCCGCATTTTGTCCTGCATCTTTTGAAACAGTGTCTCCTTTGAGCTTCCCCCAACCAGAATATCCTTTATCTCATCCAGGGAAAAACCAAGTGCCTTCAGTTCAATCAGTGCTCCCAGCTGATGCAGCTGGTCAGGCGTGTAATAGCGGTATCCCGATTCCGGGTCTACCCACTTTGGTTCTATGATTCCCTTCTTTTCGTATAGGCGCACCGCCTTCACGGAGATATTAAAAAAATCTGCCACTTCACCGATTTTTAACAGAACTTTGTCCGCAGTAGTCTCATTCCTCACATGCTCCATAGATTTCCTCCATTCTCTTTAAACCTACAGCGTTTTTCTTTACTTCCAACAGGGAACGCAACAACATCATGGATGCCGCAAGCATGGCTCCTCTGTACTGAATTGCTGCTGTCCATTCACCAAAATCCATGACCTTTGTCTGTATCATCTCACATCCAAGGAAAAATAGCAACAGATACCCACCTCTTCCCAAAAGAGGGATGAGAAACTCACCAAATGCTTTTCTGAAACTCATCTTTATCCGTAGTTTTGTCATTTCAAGACTTGTCTTCTCATATTTTTCACGCAGGAATGTCTCTGCCCCATACATCTGAATAGTATCTGCACATTCCACTATTGCGGTCAGATAACAGTTCCCTTCTTCCACTTTTTCCTGCGTCATTACAGTCAAAGCTTCCGTAGGTTCTACCACCGCTTTTAATCTCAACAACAGATGTGGCAATAATATCAGCAGCTCCACAAGCAGCATCTTGGGACTAATAAAGTAAAGCAACACTGACGAAACCAGAATTCGTGTAGTTGCTAAAATGGCATGGGGTATATTTAATGCACCGGTCAACAAGTTTAATGTCATTTTAATATCGCTGCTAAGTCTTGTAAACCACGCACTGTCTCCTTTACCCTCCACCTTTTCAAGCGGCATCCGAAACATGGTTGCAAACACATCACCTCTTAAGTTTCCTACTAATCCTGCAGAAAAAGATGCAAATTTACTCCATACGATACCATTATAGAAATAGACGCAAAAATTAGCCAGACCATATATAAAACAATGACTGTACAGGATTTGTAACTCTCCTGTTCCGATTGCCTGAAATACTCCTTTTAAAAATAATGCATTTATCACACAAAGTACTGCATCCACAGGGCTTCTAAGGAGCAACAGCATTAGATATACAAACAAGCCGCCCAATCTTTTAAATAAGCTTCCCAGACTCCTTATCATATAATTTACCTCCCTCCAGCACCAAAATCCTGTCATAATTCTTTATGGTATCTTTTCTATGGGTTACATGAATCACTGTCTTCCCTTCTGTCAATCTATCAAGGGCACATAACAGGGATTCAGTAGTCTTATCATCCAGTGCAGATGTGGGTTCATCCAACAAAATTACCGGTGCATCCTTTGCCATGGCTCTAGCAATTGCAATCCTCTGTGCCTGTCCACCCGATACATTTGCGCCACGTTCTCCCACATAGGTATCAATCCCCATGGGCAGACTTAGTATCCATTCCTCAAGCTGTGCGGCACGTATAGCTTCCCATAACCGTTCTTCCGAAATCGGATGACCGCAGGTTATATTATCCCTAATACTTAACGGCAACAGACCGGGAGTCTGCATTACCAGCGCCACATTCTTTCTGATTTTTTCAGAAATTATTTCTCCTGCCACCTCACGATAACCATCCGTCACTTCATAAAGCCCCGCTAGTATTTTTAGCAACGTGCTCTTACCTGTGCCGCTTCCACCTAAAATACCGATATGTTCCTTATCCTTGACATGAAGTGTTATACCATCCAATACTTTCTCCTCACCATATGAAAAGCTTATACCATTTAAGATGATACTCATTATTCCTGCCCTCCGTTTTCTTCCATGTATTTTAAGACACGGTCTAAATTGCCCTTAAATCTACGGTAATTTGCAAGATGCCCTGGCATATTTGCCATCACTCCGGATACATTACCGGATAGATTGATAAATACATAAAGCATTCCGATACTAAATGAACCACCGATTACCATGGTGCCCCCTATCAGTAAAAGTAACAATAATGGCAAGCATGAAATCATTCCCGAAACCGACATTAATCTCGCTTTAACCTTTTCCTGTGAAACCACCGCCTTTTTCCACGAAAGAATATTGATACTGTATTTTTCCTGCATTAACCGCTCCGCTTCATACAGACGCAAGATGGGGAACAGTGATAAAACGGTAGAACTGATACCATTCATCTTTTTTTGCTCCTCCTGCTCTCTAACGGTATAACCATAAATCACTTTGCTTGCTACCGTCGTATAGATAAGTAAAAGCAGTACCGGAATGTTACACAACAAGGTAAGCTTTGTATTTTGAGACAGTAAAAACAGTAATGTACAGATAAAATTAATTACATCCGAAAGCAAAACAAACAAATTCTCCGAAACATATTGTTTTACCTCTTCCATCTCATTAAGCTGTAAGGTAAGCTGCTCCCCTGAATTTTGCTTAATGCTTTCCGCATACTTTTTATGTAAAACTGCATCCGCCATGCGCATTCTCAACTCATGAACGGCAGTTTCTCCCGCATAGGACGAAAACAGTACCATTCCGCCCTGAAACAATGCTCCCATAACCACAAGCACTACACAATATAAAATTCTTTCCGTCCATCCACTGCTTCCGCTTTGCAGCATATTAATCATTTCCGCAAGTTCACTGTTCCAGACAATCGTCACTGCTATACTTCCAACAGTGCATATGATTGCTAAAAGTAAGGTTGCTCTATGCCTGTTAAACAAAAGGTACATACACTTCATACATCTTCTCCTTCTCATTGTTTCCACCATCTTAAACCATGCCCCAGGGACAGAGTCAACCGAATGTGACAGTTTTTAGCGGAAATGTATGTTAGGCGATGAAGCAGCGAAAGCGTGCCTGCGTTAACAGATACCGCCTCCTCTGTCCGTCGACTTTATCACAATTTCTCCCAAATTAAAACTGCCACATCCATGACATACATCATAGATGTGGCAGTAATTATTTGTGTTACATCGGCTTTCCATAGAAGAAAGAACTCTTTCTTTCGTAACCGATTTCTCTGTAATTCATAATCTGTTCGGTACTTCCGATAAACAGAGTACCTCCCTTTGCCAAAGTCTTGAAAAACTTTTCAAACACTTCATCCTTGGCTTCCTCCGTAAAGTAAATCAATACATTACGGCAGACAATCAGGTGACAATCCGTAGGATATGCATCCTTAAGCAGATTATGTTCTTTGAATTCTACCCTGGCCTTAATCTCATCAGAGATTTTGAAGGAAGGACCTACCTGGGTAAAATATTTCTTCTTAAATTCATCCGGCACAGCCGCAATACTCTTATCATTGTAAAGACCGACCTTAGCCTTGGCAATGACCTGTTTATCCAAGTCTGTAGCAATAATCTTTATCTGATTCAATGGCAGATGCTTTGAAAGCGCCATCACCAAAGAATAGGGTTCATCACCTGTGGAGCAGGCTGCGCTCCAAATCTTCAGGTTCTTACCGAATTTGGAAATCAGCTCGGGAAATACGATTTCATCCAATAGCTTCCACTGCTCCGGATTGCGGTAAAACTCTGAAACATTGATGGTAATATATCCCACAAATTCTTCAAAAAGATCCTTGTCAGTCTTTAACGCATGAATATACTTGTCATAGCCTTCAATCTTATGCTTGGCAATCAGTGTATCGATTCTGCGCTTCATCTGCTTCTCTTTGTAGCTGTTCAAATCTATTGTAGTCAGCGCAAAGATTTCCTTCTTGAAATATTCGTAATCAAACGCCATAGAATGACCTCACTCTACTGCTTATTCTTCTGTATCCTCTTCTGCTGCAATTACAGCATCAATATCAACAGATACTACATCAGCATCTGCATCTTCCTTCTCCTCAGAAGGCTCGGGAGCAAACATAGCCTTGATGCTTAAAGAAATCTTCTTGTCAGCTTCATTGAAGTCAACAACCTTTGCAGTAACCTCATCGCCAACCTTTAAAACATCAGCCGGCTTCTCTACATGCTCCTTAGAAATCTGGGAAACATGAAGCAGAGCGTCTACGCCTGACTCAAGCTCAACAAATGCACCGAAGTCAGTCATTCTTGCAACCTTACCGGTTACAACATTGCCGATTGCATATTTGGTGGAAGCATCCTTCCAGGGATTTGCATCATCAAATTTAAGGGACAATGCAACCTTGCTACCGTTAATCTCCTTAATGAGTACGTTTAAGGTATCGCCAACCTTGAATACCTTCTTGGGATGCTCAACACGTCCCCAGCTCATCTCGGAAATGTGAAGCAGACCGTCAACGCCGCCAAGGTCGATAAATGCACCGAAATCGGTAACATTCTTAACGGTACCTTCTACAACATCGCCTTCCTTAATCTTCTCGAAAAGCTCCTTCTGAAGCTCTGCCTTCTTTGCAACGAGAAGCTGCTTGCGATCACCGATATATCTTCTTCTCTTGGGATTGTACTCGCTGATAACGAACTCAATCTCAGTACCTTCATACTTGGTAAGATCCTTCTCATAGCTGTCGGAAACAAGGCTTGCGGGAATGAAAATTCTAACCTCGTCAACCACAACGCTCAAACCGCCCTCAAGTACCTGTGCAACAGTAGCTGTCAACACTTCCTTGTTGTTGAAGGCTTCTTCAATTCTCTTGTTGCCTCTGTCAGCAGCAAGACGCTTGTAGGTGAGTACAACCTGTCCCTCACCATCATTTACTTTAAGTACCTTTACTTCCATAGTGTCACCGACCTTAGCTACAGAAGTTAAGTCTACGCTTGAATCATTGGTATATTCATTCTTGGTAAGAATACCGTCTGACTTATATCCGATGTTTAAAATAAGCTCTTCAGGCTTCACATCGATTACTGTACCCTCGACTACCTCTCCTGCATGTATTGTCTTTAATGACCCTTCCAACATTTGTTCAAAAGTTAATTCTGACATAATTTTGAACCTCCTCTATTAATTTATTTGGGGTGGAAGCCCCAGCAGTAATACCGACCAGGCGAACAGCTTTAGGTAGTTCTAAATGCAAGTCATCCAGTGTCTGTATAAAATAGGTCTGGGCACATTCCCTACTGCAGATTTCATACAGCTTTCTTGTGTTGGAACTGTGCTTTCCTCCTATCACTATCATAACGTCAGCTTCCTTTGCCAGATCCTGTGCAGAACGCTGGCGTTCCTCAGTTGCATTACAGATAGTATTCGCAACACTATCATTGTAACCTTTTTTTTGAAATATTTCAACTATATATTGAAATTTCTTGTAGTTATATGTCGTTTGAGATACGATACATATCTTGGTATTCTTCGGCACATCAAATTCCAGTGCCTCTTCAGGCGTTTCCAGAACCGTAACGGAGCCGTTACACCATCCCATAATGCCCTCCACCTCAGGGTGTCCGGGGTTACCGATAATAATGATATGTTTCCCCGCCGCACTCTCTTTATCCACGATTTTATGGATTCTCTTTACGAAGGGACAGGTGGCATCCACGCAATCCATATTCTTTTTGTCAAGGATATCGTAAATCTCCCTCGGAACGCCGTGAGCCCTGATAATAACGGAAACCGTTCCCTTATCATCCTCCGAAAGAACAGGCATTTCAAGAAGCTCCTGCTTTGTCTCAATAACCTTTACACCCTTCTTTTCCAAATCGCTCACCACTTCTTCATTGTGAACGATGGGGCCATAGGTATATATAGTTTTCCCACTTTCTATCTGTTCATACACAGTGTCTACCGCACGCTTTACACCAAAACAAAAGCCTGCACACTGCGCTAATTTGACTTCCATACCCATTTTCCCTTCTGACGTCTTTCTATTTGCGGCACATCCCCACAATTTTTTCAATTACCTCATCAATTGTCATGTAAGAAGAATCTACAAGCACAGCATCCTCTGCCTGCTTTAACGGAGAATGCGCTCTGTTCATGTCACGGTAATCACGCTCATCTATATCAGCTTTGATTTTATCAAAATCACATTCCAGACCTTTTGCAGTCAGCTCATCAAAACGCCTCTTAGCTCTTACTTCACTGCTTGCCGTAAGATATACCTTAACCTGTGCATCCGGAAGCACACAGGTTCCGATATCACGTCCGTCCATGATACAGTCATTTTTTGCAGCAAGCGCCTGCTGAAGCTCCACAAGCTTTTTGCGCACGGCAGGCTGTACGCTGGTGGCAGAAGCCATATTTCCTACTTCTTCCGTCCTCAAATAAGCATTTACATTTTCACCGTTTAAGTATACGACCTGCTCGCCATTTTCATAACCGATGGTAATATCTGCCTCCACACACTTATCACTGATAGCCGCTGCGTCATTGGCATCTACGCCTTCTCTGATCATAAATAACGCCATGGCACGGTACATTGCACCTGTATCTACGTAAATAATCTGTAATTTCTTCGCAATCGCCTTTGCAATGGTAGATTTGCCGGCTCCTGCCGGTCCGTCAATCGCTATGTTAAAACTCATGTTATTCTCCTCCTGCACTCTCTCCTGCCAAATGTCCGGTAGACCAGGCAATCTGTAAGTTAAATCCTCCCGTCATGGCATCCAAATCCAATACTTCTCCTGCAAAATACAGATTCTTTACTATCTTTGACTCCATGGTAGATGGATTGATGTCTTTAACGGATATGCCGCCCTGTGTGATAATGGCTTCCGCAAAGGAACGGGTTCCTGTTACTGTAAGCGGAACAGCCTTAATCAGTGCCGCAAAGCTCTGACGCTCTGCCTTCGTAATCTCATTCACACGTTTGTCCGGATCAATACCGGAAAGAGCTATCATCACAGGTATCAATCTTGTGGGAAATAATCCGTTCAAAGCATTTTTAAACTGTTTGTTTTTACTTTCTTCAAAATCCCGCAAAATACGCTTGTCCAACTGTTCCACCGTAAGCGCCGGTTTTAAATCAATAAAAACTTTTACATCTTCGTCAGCCTTTCCCTTCTTACCCTGCTGTTTTACATAAAAACTGCTGGCACTTAATATCAAAGGTCCGCTTACTCCGAAATGGGTAAACAGCATCTCTCCAAACCCCTGATATATCTCCTTTTTCCCTTTCATAAGACGTACTGAAACATTTTTTAGGGCAAGCCCCATCAACTCCCTGCACCACTCTTCTTTGGTCTCAAGAGGCACAAGTGCAGGTTTTGGCTCAACCAGCCTATGTCCGTTTTCTTCCGCAAAACGGTAACCGTCTCCCGTGGACCCTGTACTCGGATAAGAAATACCACCGGTACACACGATGCAGGCATCTGCATTTATGGTACGTCCGTTCTTCAGCTTTATAGCTGTAAATTGATTTTCTTCTGTCAACACCCCTGTTACTTCCGTATTCAGAAGCACCTCCACAGAAAGCTTCCTTAATTGTCTCGAAAAAGCATTGATGACATCTGATGAATGGTCCGAGACAGGAAACACTCTGTCTCCCCGCTCTATTTTAAGCGGACATCCCGCCTCCTTAAGAAACGTCATCACCGCCTGATTATCATATCCGTAAAAGGCACTGTATAAGAACTTTTCATTGGTACAGATATTGGCAAAAAGCGTTTCCATATCACCGGCATTGGTAACATTACATCTTCCTTTACCCGTGATAAACAACTTCTTGCCAAGCTTTTCATTTTTCTCTATCAGACATACTTTATGTCCCTGTCCTGCGGCGGCAACTGCAGCCATCATACCTGCCGCACCGCCACCTATGACAATTATATTTTTCATGCTCTCTCCATCCTAATCATTATCCCTGCGTAGGGAATAATTCAGTATAGGTTCATCATCAATAAAATTGATTTCATCATTCAGATATACCTGATAATTGTTCCAGGTTTCCTCAAGCATTTCCAGATTCCTTTTAACTTCCTGAGGACATTTCAGACACAATGCCACCACAAGGGCATTTATCACACTTAAGGGTGCCACCAGTGAATCCACTATGGAAACCATATCGCTGCGTGCAAGCAGATTGCAGGAAGAATACAGATTCATGGGGGAATGGATGCTGTCGGTAATTGCAATTACCTTGGCATTCCTGTCATTGGCAAACTCCATAGCCTTTAAGGTTCTCATGGAATATCTGGGAAAACTGATTCCGATAAAGCAATCCTTGTTATTTATGTGCATCATCTGCTCAAAGGTCTCGCTGACACTGGTGGTATTAATGAGCCTTACGTTTCCGCGAATCATATTTAGATAAAAATGCAAAAACGCTGCCAGGGGTTCATTACTTCTAAGCCCCATAATATAAATGGTATCCGCCTCTAAAATAGTGGATACTGCAGTCTCAAAAGCTGTTGCATCCAGATTCTGTATGGTGTCCTGAAGCTTCTCTATATCAGCCGTAAGCACGGAGGTCAAAATCTCTGACTGGGAACTGCTACCATATTTGGCATCCATTTTCTGTACACTGTTTAACTTGCTTTTTACACACTCTTCCAGCGCCTTTTGAAATTTGGGATAACCGTCATAACCGATTCCTGACGCGAAACGCACCACGGTAGATTCACTGATTCCCAGAACCTCACCCAGCTTTGCAGCCGTCATAAATACTGCCTGTTCATAATGCTCCAGTATATATGCAGCAATCACCTTATGACTTTTACTCATTTTATCGTATTGTTCACGTATCCTGTTCAAAACATGATTCTGATTGTCCATACCCCTGCCCTCTTACCTAGTTACCTGCAAATGCCCTATATGACTGTTCCAAAAGTTCCATGGTCTGTACATCCGACAAATCATAATCACCCGTGAGCGTCATGCATGCCGCACCATGAATAAAAATCCACATCTGCATAAACAGATTACCGGCATCCGCACATCCCATGGCCTTTGCCAGATTAATCTCATGCCCTACATTTCCCGCTTCTCCGTTAAGAAGCTCATACATGCTCTTCTTATTTTTGATGTCAGATACGAAAAGCAGTTCAAAAAGATTCTTCTCTTCCCTTGCAAACGCAATATATGCCATTCCAAGATTAACAAAGGGGGCTTTACCCGTCCTTGGATACAGACTGTAATAATCCTGAAAGAAGTCTGCCGCCTTCAGATATACCGCCTCCCAAAGTTCCTCCATGTTTTTGTACACACGGAAAATAGGCTGGGTGGAACAGCCGGCTTTTGCTGCCACTTTTCTGGCAGTTACATTAACAAAGCCTTCCTCCCTTGCCATCACAAAGGCTGTCTCCAATATTGTGTCAATAGTTATACTTTCCTTTCGAGCCATAATAATACCTTCCCATCTTTTGTAACATCTCACTTTATAACACTTGTTATTTTACGACAAACGCACCATATGGTCAATACCTACAGAACAAACTACCGCTCCTGCCTCTGTCTTCAAACCATGCTTCTTGTTAATCATCTCCATAATTGCATTTCGCTTATCCCCTGCCGCAACAATGGCAATAATCTCTTTTTCAGACTGAACGGAGATACCATAAAACTGATTGGCATCCTCACCGCCGGCCCATCTTGCACGGATAACGGTTCCGCCACCGGCTCCCGCCTGTCTTGCTGTATCCATTACCCCATCTGTATGTCCCTGATTCACTGCTATAAGTATCAGACTGTGATCTGCCTTCCCTTCCATCTGTTCGCCTCCCATTCCATTTTCTTTGTCATTTAAAAGTACTGTTGCAATCAGGTTGTTCAGTCCCGTAAGAGGCATATCAAATGCAATGCCCTTTCCCGGCACAACGCCCTGCAACTCATTATCCAACTTATACAATAGCTTCTCTATATTTTCCCTTGCAGCTATGCTTATGAGGATATCTTTCTCCGTGGTACCGATACCCAACACATCCAGCAAATCCGAAGAAGCGGTTCCCTGACCTCTGCACTGATATGCGCAGGCAACTCCCTGCTTTTCATAGAGCTTAGCCAGTTCCTTTCCCATTCCTCTCTCAGCAAAGGTTACCATAAGCTTAATACTGTTTTTCTCTGCCATAGCAAACCCTCATTTCTATTCAAAATAAACAATGGTATCCTCAACATCGCGCAGCTGTTCAATTTGCTTACGCTTTCTGATTTGCTGACGCACCTTATCCATAAGGCCCAGCATCTGAATGGTAAAAAGCGGTGTCATTGCCACCATAGCCACCATACCAAACGCATCCGTAAGCACATTGCCTCCAGCCGCTTCACAAGCCCCCATTGCAAGTGGCAACAAAAAGGTTGTGGTCATAGGACCGCTCGCCACACCACCGGAGTCAAATGCAATACCGGTAAAAATCTGGGGGACAAAAAATGTCATTATCAGCGAAATAGCATAGCCGGGTACTAAAAACCACATGATATTGATTCCTGTTAGAATTCTAAGCATGCCTAATCCTACTGCTATTGCAATACCAATGGACAAACTCTTAGAAATGGACTTCTGTGAAATGGAACCGTTGGTTACATCTTCAACCTGCTTGGTAAGTACCTGTACTGCCGGCTCTGCCTTTACGATAAAATAACCGATTAACATACCGATTGGTATCAACAAAAAGTTTGCACTGCTTCCGCCAAGCGCTGCACCGATATATTGACCTGCTGGCATAAAGCCTACATTTACACCTGTAAGGAATAACACCAAGCCGATATAGCTGTACAAAAAACCGGAAATAATCTTAATTAAATGTCTGCTGTGGAATCTTCTGAAGATACACTGGAAAATCATAAACAATCCGGCAATAGGAAGAAGTGCAACCGCAACCTCCTCAATATAAACGGGAAATGCCTTGGCAAATTCTATAGCCACCGCTCTGGTAGAGTTTAACTCTGTAAGGGAAACCGGTGTATACACTGAGTCCCCGGGATTATATGTAATTCCCAAAATCATTACGGACAAAATAGGACCAATACTACAAATAGCAGTTAAACCGAAGCTGTCGCTACTGGAGTTCTTATCACTTCTCACTGAAGCCATACCGATACCAAGCGCCATAATAAAGGGTACGGTAATGGGCCCTGTGGTAACGCCACCGGAATCAAAAGATACCGGGATGAAATCAGCGGGTGCAAAAAATGCCAGAACAAAAATCAGCACATAGAAAAAAACTAAAATATATGATAACGGTATTTTAAGCAGCATACGCAATTGTGCAATTAACAAAAAAGCGCCTACACCAATTGCAACCGTAAGTATCAAAGTCATATTCGGAATTGCCGGAACCTGTTCGGCAAGTACCTGTAAATCAGGCTCTGCTATGGTGATAATTACACCAAGTACGAAGCAGACCAATAGTGGTATAATAATTTTCTTTGCTTTCGATAACTGTACACCGATACCCTCACCCATGGGAATCATGGACATATCAACGCCCAGTGTAAAAAATCCCATACCGAAAACCAAAAGCAACGCTCCAAATAAAAATAATGTAAGTGTACCCGTTGTAAGAGGCGAAATAGAGATACTAAGCAGTAACACAATCGCCGTAATGGGAAGTACCGAAGCAATAGATTCATAAACCTTTTCCTGTAATAATCCGTTGTGTCGCAATCTTTTACTCCTTTCTTTTAAAACAGTGCCGGAAATTACTTCCCGGCACTGCCATAAATCACTTATACAGGGTAAGCACCATTCTTGGTGTCTGCCTGGGTCATATCAACCTTTTCCTGCTGTGCCTGACGATACTTAAAGAAGTCAGTAGCAACCTGAGGGAACAATGCATAGCTTAATACGTCCTCATCCTGCTGTTTCCATTCCTTCATCTCGCCTTCCAGCTTATCAAGCTCGTTATCCAGAAGGTCTGCATAACGGCAGGTAATTCTCTCCTCACCGGGGATAACCTTATCAATTACTTCCTGGCTCATAGGCTTAACGGTCTGACCGTACTCGCCGCGAAGAACTGCCTTGGTCTCCTTGGTAGCCATCTTGTATCTCTCGCCCATAAGAACGTTAAATACAGCCTGAGTACCAACAATCTGGGAAGAAGGTGTAACCAGAGGAGGCTCACCCAAATCCTTACGAACCTGAGGGATTTCCTTGAGTACATCATAGTACTTATCTTCCGCGTTCTGCTCCTTTAACTGGCTAACCATGTTGGAAAGCATACCGCCGGGTACCTGATAAAGCAAAGTCTTAATATCAACGCCCATAACCTTGGGATTGAGCAGTCCGTTTGCAAGGCACTCATCTCTGTAAGGACGGAAATAATCAGCGATTTCTGCAAGGAGATTCTGGTCAAATCCGGTATCATACTCGGTTCCCTTGAAGGTTTCAACCATAACCTCGGTAGCAGGCTGAGAAGTACCGAGAGCGAAAGGACTCATTGCGGTATCAATAACATCAACACCAGCCTCTACAGCCTTAAGGTAAGTCATACTAGCCACACCGGAGGTGTAGTGTGTATGTAGCTGGATGGGAAGCTTGGTAGCACTCTTCATAGCAGTAATCAGCTCGGTTGCTTTGTAAGGAACCAAAAGACCTGCCATATCCTTGATACAGATAGAGTCTGCACCCATCTCCTCAATCTTCTTCGCCATATCGGTCCAGTACTCAAGAGTATATGCATCACCCAAGGTATAGGACAATGCAATCTGTGCATGACCTCTGCCTTCCTGTACCTTGAACTTGTTGGTAGCATCTACAGCTGCCTGTAAGTTACGAAGGTCGTTTAAGCAGTCGAAAATACGGATAATATCAATACCGTTGGAAATAGACTTCTGTACGAAGTACTCTACCACGTCATCTGCATAAGGTCTGTAACCCAGAATATTCTGGCCACGGAACAACATCTGAAGCTTGGTATTCTTAAATCCGTCACGAATCTTTCTTAATCTGTCCCAGGGATCTTCCTTCAGGAAACGAAGGGAAGCATCAAAGGTTGCTCCACCCCAACACTCTACGGAATGATAACCAACCTTATCCATCTTCTCAAGAATGGGAAGCATGAACTCGGTAGGCATTCTGGTAGCAATCAGAGACTGATGTGCATCACGTAATATGGTTTCCGTAATTTTAATCGGTTTTTTAACTTGTTCTGACATTTACGTTTTCCTCCAAAATTAATCTATACTTAATTCAAAATTTTAATCTGTGCAATTCATAAGTCCTGCGGACTTATTTCATCGCGCTACGCGCTCTATACAGCCGTTGAATGATTACCAGCTGCCCGTGCAAGCACGGCATCTGCTATCATTCACAGCTGTGCACAGCTTAAAAGACACCGAAGATGGCCATGAAGGTTCCGGCTGCAACCGCAGTTCCGATAACACCTGCAACGTTAGGACCCATAGCGTGCATCAAAAGGAAGTTGGTAGGATCTGCTTCTGCACCAACCTTCTGAGACACACGTGCTGCCATAGGTACTGCAGATACACCTGCAGAACCGATTAGGGGATTAACCTTGCCCTTGGTAACTACACACATCAGCTTACCAAAGAGAATACCTGCGGCAGTACCGAACATAAATGCAACCAAACCTAAGATAACAATCTTACCGGTATCCCAATTCAGAAATGCCTCTGCACTAGTGGTAGCACCAACAGAAGTACCAAGTAAAATAACTACGATGTACATAAGCGCATTGGATGCAGTATCCGTAAGCTGTCTAACCACACCGGACTCTCTGAATAAGTTACCGAGCATCAGCATACCTACAAGAGGTACTGTAGTAGGAAGAATCAGACCAACCACAATGGTAACAACTACGGGGAAGAGAATCTTCTCCAGCTTGGATACGGGACGAAGCTGACTCATCTTAATCTTTCTTTCCTTTTCAGTGGTAAGCAGTTTCATGATGGGAGGCTGAATAATGGGTACCAGTGACATGTAAGAGTACGCTGCCACCGCGATAGGTCCCATAATTGCAGTCTGTCCCAGCTTACTTGCAAGGAAGATGGATGTAGGGCCGTCCGCACCACCAATGATGGAGATAGCAGCGGCCGCCATATCGTTGAATCCAAGGAAAATAGCTCCGAAGTATGCAGCAAAAATACCGAACTGTGCTGCTGCACCCAAAAGGAAGCTCTTGGGGTTAGCAATGAGGGGACCGAAGTCTGTCATCGCACCAACACCCATAAATATCAGAGAGGGTAAAATAGCCCACTCATCTAACAAATAGAA
The DNA here is from genome assembly GCA_945609985.1 of uncultured Lachnospiraceae bacterium. GTDB lineage: Bacteria > Bacillota > Clostridia > Lachnospirales > Lachnospiraceae > Acetatifactor. The sequence continues at coordinate 18,957 of CALYZQ010000043.1, forward strand.
ATAATGTAACAAACCACCGACACCGTTTGCAGCATCCTCCGGACTGATCATAATTTCCGGATAAATATTAACCAACAGCATACCAAATGCAATCGGAGTTAAAAGCAGAGGCTCAAACCCATGACGGATAGCTAAATAAAGGAAAAAGCACGCAACACCGATCATAATATAATTGCCGACAGTCAGATTAAAGAATGCCGTCTGATGAATCAGGTTGCTTAATGTTGAAGCTATATAATCCATTTTTGACCTCCTGTTGTTGTATAAATACCAATCTCTTCAGATTAGTTTAAAGTTGCCAATAATGCACCGGCCTCAACAGGGTCACCAACAGAAACATTAATGCTAGCTACAGTACCATCCTGAGGAGCTACTACAGGAATTTCCATCTTCATAGCTTCAAGAATAATTACTGCATCACCGGCCTTAACAGCCTGACCTACACTTGCCTCAACCTTGAATACTTTGCCTGCCGCACCTGCTTCAATCTTTACACTGCCTGCCGCGCCGCTTGCTGCGGGAGCTGCTGCGGGTGCTGCCTTAGGAGCTGCCTTGGGAGCTGCAGGAGCCTTTGCTACTACGGGTGCACCTGTAGAAGCGCCCTCTTCTACTACTACATCATATACGTTTCCGTTAACGGTAATGGTATAATTTTTCATTTTTTAATCCTCCATAAATAATAATTATCTGTTTCTCTTACGAATGGAACGAACCACAAATCCGTCTGTGGAAGCACTTCCTTCATAGGCAGCTATTGCTGCGGCAATCACTGCCACCAGCTCAGTATCATCTGTAGCCGCACTGCTCTCTTCCTGTTCCACAATCTGTGCAACAGCGTTGTCTATACCTGTCTGTACAGAATTCTTTTCCTGTTCCTTTTTCTGCTTTGCATTCTGAATCTTTGAAATCAGGCTAAAGCTACTGATAACAATAATAATCAGTACCAATACGGTAAACACGGAGCCCATACCGAGCAGAGTATTCATTGCCGCCTTACCCATTAATTCTCCTGTAGATGTAATGGGATTAAGTGCTGCACTTTCCAATACCATAAAAGCGTCGTTGGAAAGAATAATCTCTGCTTCTGCACTCTTTTTGTCGCCTGTCACTGTGGCGGTTATAATCATCTGTTTTCCGTCCGCTTTTGCAGTAACTTCTTCAATCGCAGTCACAGCACCGATTGTATCAAGTGCAGCCTTAAAGGAATCCAATGCCTTAATCATCGCATTTCCTTCAACCAAAATACCGCTCTGTGCTTCAAATGCATACTCAATCTCTTCAGCGGTATATTCGATTAATTCTGCTTTGACGCTGGGCTGATTCGAAAGCTCGCAAAACATGGGGATAACATTCTGTTCCACATATTCTTCTGCTGCGCTGAGCTTCCAAGTCTCATATTCACTCAATTCTTTTTTTTCGCCGCATGCCGTAAGTCCAAAGATACAGGTAATCATACATAATAAAGCCAAAAATTTCTTCATAACTGTAATCACCCTTTCTAGACTGTTCCGTGCTTCTTAGCAGGACGGTCTTCACTCTTTGTGAATAACATTTCGAATGCACCAATCACATATTTTCTGGTGTCTGCTGCATCGATAATCTGGTCCACATATCCTCTCTTGGCTGCGCTTACTACACTGAGCTGTAAAGCCTGGTATTCAGCAGCCTTTTCATTAATCACATCAGCACCCTGTCCGTCATACATAATCTTTGCTGCAAGCTTGCTGTCCATGGTTCCGATTTCTGCATCAGGCCATGCGATGGTAATATCTGCACCGATTGCCTTGGAGTTCATTGCAACATAAGCAGTGCCGTAAGCCTTACCTACGATAACGTTAACCTTGGGAACGGTTGCGTTTGCAAATGCATATGTAAGCTTTGCTGCAGCCTTTGCAATGCCCTTTTCGGAGCACATGGTTGCTTCATAACCGGTAACATTGGTAAGAGTCAATACAGGAATATTGAAAGAATCACAGAAGTTTACAAAATCTGCAGCCTTCTCGCAGCCCTTCTTGGTCAGTACTGCACCAAGCTTCTCGGCAACCTTACCCTCTTCGTCACAAACTTCAGCCCGGTTTGCAACCACACCTACAGTCTGTCCGTCAAGCTTTATAAATCCTGTTACCATGTTCTTTGCGTAGTTTGCTTTTACTTCAAAGAAGTTGTTGTCATCTGCCAAAATAGCTGCTGCGATAGAAGTATCTCCTACACAGCCTGCAATCTCGGGATTTACACGATTCAAATCATCAGTGCACTCGGTAATTGCATCCTGACTGTTGTTTGCAGGTAAAAATCCGATAAGCTCTCTAATCTTAGCAAAGATAGTTGCCTCATCAGCTACTACATCTACAATACCGCTCTCCTCAGACTGGAACGTGGCAGATGCAGAATTGCACTTAGAAATCTCATTGCCGTCAAGCGCGTTGGGAGCGTTTACGAACAATTTTGCGTTCTTCTCCTCCATAAAGGTAAAGTCGGTCATTGTGGGGAACAAACCAAGTCCACCGCCACAGGTTCCGAGAATCGCTGTAATCTGAGGGATTACGCCGGAAGCTAATGTCTGCTTTAAGTAGATGGTACCAAATGCAGCAAGTGCATCGGTTGCCTCCTGTAATCTGAGACCTGCGGAATCAATAAGTCCAATCACAGGTGCTCCCATTTTCATTGCCATATCATAAAGATTAGCAATCTTCTTTGCATGCATTTCACCGATGGTACCGTTTAACACGGAAGCATCCTGGCTATATACATACACAAGGTTACCGTCAATCACTCCGTAGCCGGTGATACATCCGTCAGAAGGAGTTTCGGTGGGTTTCATGTTAAAATCTGTTGCTCTTGCAGTTACAAGACCGCCGATTTCCACGAAACTGTTGTCATCGAGCAAAGAAGTAATTCTCTGGCTCGCTTTTGAAGTAGTACTCATGCTTTCAGCCCTCCATTTATAATAAAAAAATAATAACAATTTAATATTGCTGGCATCCGAAAATTTGGAAAATCAACAAATGCCCCCATTTTTATTGTCTTACGTAGTATACCATAAAAAAAGCAATCCGCCTAGTGCGAATTGCCTATTTTTCAAAATTTTACATTGTTTTTACATTCATTGCTTTTTTATACTTTTTTCTCCTGTTTTACTGCAATTTGAAACAGAATCATACCCAGAACAAACAAAACCGCAATAGCTCCCACGCCCATGTTTACACTTCCGGTCATCTGGGATACTGCTCCTACCACTGCAGTTCCCACAAAGGCAGCACCTTTACCGCAGATATCATACAAACCAAAGAACTCTCCCGACTGGTTGGCAGGAATAATCTTGGTAAAATAGGATCTTGAAAGTG
>CALYZQ010000044.1 GCA_945609985.1 uncultured Lachnospiraceae bacterium
CTTTCTGGATAGTTTTGACACTGACACCTGTGACATGCAGACTACCATTTTCAGACCGGGACACATTTACGGACCGGGCTTCCTTCTTGGCTGTTTTCCTGAGCATAGCCGTGAAGAAGGCTACCTGACAGGATTGTCAGGGGCGAAATTCTTAGCCTGGTAGGCGGCGGTATTTACCTGACGCAGCCGATTTTTGTAGATGATTTGGCACAGGCAATGCTTGACTGTGTCAGTCAAAGCAAAACTCATAATCAAATCTTTTGTATCGGTGGACCTGAGGCAGTAGAAAACAGGTGTTATTATGAAATCATCGGAAAACTCTTAGGGAAGGAAGTTACCATTCGTGAAATCCCCCTAACCGGATATGTTGAAAAGCACCCGGAATACGCAGGTCACCTGTGCCATAGAATCTATGACCTGTCCAAGCTGCAAAATGCCGGAGTGCCCCTCCCTTCCACCACCTTGGAGGAAGGTCTTCAGACCACAGTAAAACCTTTTTTATAGACTTTCATATGTCGACTATTGTATAATTAAAGTAACTTAATTTTGAAACAACTATTACCCAGAAGGAGGTTATACAAATGATACTTAAACAGAGAATACTGTCCGTTTTTATGGTAATCGTGATGGTTCTGTCACTCGCCGCTTGTGGTGGTAGCAGCAGTTCCAACAGCGATGCTTTCATAAAGCAGGCAGAGTCAGAGGGGCTTTCCTATTTTGATATCGTCGCCGGAATTGACGAAGCATCCATTGAAGAAAAGTCAGATGGCATCTATTTTACTTCTGTTGCTTCAGACGGTACACCACTGCGTTTTCAGTTAGTGGGAAAAGGTAATGTTTCTTCAGAAGGAATCTATTTTGGTATCAGTTCATTCCTTGTTTCCCTGGATTCCATGGGGCACATCCGCTACATAGGAGCAATCCTTGAAGATTACAGCGATGCCGATGAGATGGCCCTATATGGCTCCGGCTATTCTGCAGACGGTTCTCCTTCTGTAGAAACTGCAAATGGGTTGATGTTATGTCCGATTGGTGGTGTTTTCGCAGAGGACTATAAGGGCGATCCCCAGGATATTACAGAATTTTTCTCCAATTATTTGTTTTTCACACCTCAAAAAGACCTTATATGCACGATGTCCGGTCTTTGGGTAGCTTATGATCCGTCCGTTCCGCCTACGGATTATAAGACTGTGGACAATGTACATCTGCAAGCCAGTGTTATGAACGCCGCATTATATGCAGAGTCAAGAACCGGAACCGCAGCACAACCCGGGACGCCTGGTTCAGGAGAATATATACCTATAGAGCATGGTGTTTTGGCAAACCCGGAAAGATATACCTGCTTTGACATTGTGGAAAGTATGGATCCCAATTCTATTGTGACAGATGGAAATCTCACATATTTTAACGCATCCTTGCCGGATGGCTCCGTAATCCGCTTTGAAGCTGACGGAGTAAAGGTGCAGGAAGGTTTGTTAGAATTTGCACCGGGCAGTACTTTGACTTCTCTGGATGCCATTGGACAGATTGCCGGATACGACATTTCACAGCCGGATTTTGATGTGAACAACTCCGGCAGGTTATTGAGTTGGGGATATGCTTACACATTTTCTGAGGCAAAAACCAGTGTGCAAAGTCCGGATGAATTGATCCGATATTGCTTCACATCCATTTATTCCTCGGAAGTGGAGGGTCTTAGTTTAACTACAGCCGAAATGTTTATGCCGAATTTTATATATATACAAGCTTATATGACTGATGGACCGATTCAGGCCACCGCTATGCGGGTTTATTATGACCCTTCCGTAAAGACCACCGGTGTTCGGGATCTTTGCCTGAATCTGAATTTCACAACGGCATATCTGGAAGGCGAATTGTATAATCCGGAGCGTGAATCCGGAGCAGATTCAGAAAGCGGTGATTTTAGCTTTTATCTTATCGTGGAACCGGATACACCGTATGGAGATATGTCAAAAGAGGGTTATTCGATATACTTTGTGGAAAATACTTTGTATTCGGTAGGTAATCTGAAAGATGCAAGCGGTAATGTATTGAACAAAAACAATACACGGATAGAAAAGGGAACCGTATTGGAAATTACGATTGGTGACTATACAATCGATATGGAGATTCCGGTGGTGGATCGCTATGCCGGCGCACAGAACATGAACGACCTTGTTCCATATGCATATCCGGAAGCGCTGGGGGATGTTAATACCTTGGTTGTACCGGTCATTTGGGCGGACCAGACGGATATGGCCAATGAAGAGACCTTACAGTTATTCCGCGAGGGCATCGGCCGTATCGTGGATGAAAACGGTACCGTGACCGATTATTCGGTTCTTTCGGATCAAAAGTTCTCTCTCAGTGAATACTATGACATATCATCCTATGGTAAGATGAGAATTACTTCGTTTATGACGGATTGGTATTATACGGATATGACTTTTGCAGAGTGTTATGATCATTCACCGGATGAAGTATATTCCAATCAGATTATGGATTGGGTAAGAGAGACCTATCCTGATATAGACTTTAGTATCTACGATCAGGATGGCAACGGATATGTGGATTCCATGGTTATCCTCAATGCCGGCTACAGAAACAGTGATGACCTTTTTATTATATCTTATGAAGGTGCGATTAATTATCGTCACACCTATTTTGGCGATTATGCCGGAACACAGGAGGCTCCTCGTGTCAATACATATACCAATGTGGGATACCGTTGGATTAAGGATGATTATTCAACAATCATTCATGAATACGCTCATGGTCTTGGATTAATCGACTATTACGACGTAACTTATTCAGGTATCAGTGCTGTCGGTGAATTTGATATGCAGGCCGAAAGCCTGGGAGATTGGAATGCGTATTCCAAGTATGCTGTAGGATGGTTGGATCCATATGTTGTAACAGGGCTTGAAAGTGGCGAATCTATAGAATACACCATTGGTTCATTGGCTTTGTGTGATGATGCGATTATGATTCCTGCTGCAGGTGCATCGTTTGACGGACCGTTTAGCGAATATATTATGATTGATTTATTTAGCGATGACGGTGTCAATGAATATCAGGCAAAACAATATCATCTTGGAGATACTGCCGGTGTACGTATCAGCCATGTCAATGCCAACATGGAAAAACGTACTATAGAAGAAGCTTCCAAGCTGGAAGGCCAGGAAAATTCCCAGCCGGTAAGCTACGACATCGGTACCATTCACTTCGCCAATGACTATAAGCAAGATGGAAAAGGCCGATACAATATCGAGGTCATTCAGTCCAGCGGTAATAATACGTTTACTGACTTATCTAAGGTAGATCCTGTTTTGAAAGCAGACGACCTGTTCTATGAAGGAGATACCTTTACTGTAGAAGACTATGATGAATTCTTCTATAACGGTCTTATGGACGACGGCTCTGTCTTCGGATATACGGTACAGATTGTAAGCATTGGTAACGATGCAAACGGCATCCCCACTGCTACCATCCGTATCACTGCACAATAAAGCACGAAAAGCTCCGGCAATCCGGCCGGAGCTTTCCTATTTACTACACTTAAATATTCTGCAATTTCTTATCCAAGAGCTCTTTGATAACCGCTGTATCAGCTGTGTTCTTCAGCTCTCTCATGCAGGCACCGAATAATGCCTGTTTTGCCTTTTCCTTGCCGTTCTTGTAATCGGCAATTGCCTGGGCATTTTCGCTGAGTACTCTGTCCATAACACTCTCAATGGTAGCGGTATCTACCTTGGCATCAAGACCATTCTCCTTGCAATATGCTACGGGGTCAACACCCTCCTCCAGCACTGCCGTAAGAATCTTTCTACCACTCATACGGTTTACATCGCCGCTGTCAACCATCTTGATAATGGCTGACAAATCATCTGCCGTAATAGTAAGGTCTGAAAGCAGTTTGCCGTTCTTACGCAGAACGCCCACGCAGTCGGTGAGAATCCAACCTGCAACATTTTTTGCATCGCATCCCATATTAACTACATCGTCCAAAAGCTTGCTCACATTGTGGTTGTGGATAAGCATATCAATTTCCTTCTCGGAAATGCCTGCTGCTCTGTAGCCTTCAGCCTTCTCGTCGATTTCAACGGGCTTAGCTGCCTTGATCTGCTCCAACCACTCATCATCAATAATGATGGGCATCAGGTTGGCATCAGGGAAATATCTGTAGTCTGCTTCTGTCTCCTTGTTACGCATTGCGAAGGTCTTTCCGCTTACATCATCAAAACGTCTGGTCTCCTGCACAAGCTCTTCAGTCTCAAACTCGATAGCATCGATATGACGCTGGGACTCGTAGCGGATTGCTTTCTCAATCGCTTCAAAGGAAGCCATATTCTTAATCTCGGTACGGACACCAAACTCCTCGCTGCCCTCAGGACGCACGGAGATATTTACATCACAACGCATAGCGCCCTCTTCACACTCAGAGATACCGCCGGAACGGAACATGGTCTTAAGCTTGTTAAGGTATACCAATACCTCTTCTGCGCTACGGAAATCAGGCTGTGTAACAATCTCAATCAAAGGTACACTGGTACGGTTAAAGTCCACGTAGGAAGCCTTTCCTGCATGTACAAGCTTACCTGCATCCTCCTCCATGTGAATCTGCTTAATGCGGATATCACGCTGTCCCTCAGAGGTCTTTAAGGTTACAAGACCATTGGTACAGATTGGATGATTTAATTGTGTAATCTGATATGCGCAGGGCAAATCAGGATAGTAGTAATTCTTCTTGTCAAAGGTGGTATATCTGCTGATTTCACAATTCAGCATAAGACCTGCCGTAACTGCAAGCTCTACCACGCGCTTATTCATAACAGGCAGCATACCGGGCATACCGCTGCAGGCAGGGCATACACAGTCATTGGGCTCCTTGGAAGCGGAATGTCCACCGCAGGAACAAAAGATTTTGGATTCGGTACTGAGCTCTACATGGGTCTCCAGTCCGATGACGATTTCATATTTCATACTTATTCACCTGCCCTTTCCATACTTCCTGCAAGGCTCAAAAGAACATTTTCGCTAAATGCCTTACCCATAAGCTGTACACCGCCGCTTACAAGTGCAGGAACACCAATCAGGTTTGCTACTGCCGTAAATACGCTCTCTTCAAACACCGTCTTAAAGGCATCCTCTATAGCATAAGCTGTGTAAGCGCTCTTACTGCAAACAGGGGTAAGAACTGCATCGTACTTCTCCATCAGTGCAGCAAACTTCTCCGAAACCACACGTCGAACCTTCAAGGACTTGCCGTAGCAGTCATCATAACGGTTCTTGGAAAGTACATCGGAACCGTAGAGAATTACTGCCTTGGTGAGGAAATTGAAGCCCTCTGTTCTCGTATTTACATATAATTCATCAATATTGTTGTATTCCTTTGCACGGTAACCAAACTTTACACCGTCATAGCGGGAAACATTGTTACAGGTCTCTGCAGTCATCAGTATCTGCCAGGTAGTGTTTGCCGCATCAAAGATATCCAGTGAAATCTCTTCCACCACTACACCTGCTTTAGCAAGCTTATCTGCATATGCCTTTACACGGCCTGCCGTCTCAGCATCTGCCTTCTCAACTAACTCTTTGATAACACAGACACGCTTTCCTTTGATATCTTCCTTGGTGCTGTAATCATAGTCTTTCTTTAAGCAGGTACCGTCCTTCTCATCATAGCCTGCGATGACATCCATCACTTCCTTAATACCTTCCACATCAGCCGCATAAACACCCATCTGCTCACCGCTTGCCGCACAGGAAACGATACCGTAGCGGGAAACCGTACCGTAGGTAGGCTTTAAGAAGTCCACACCGGACAGCGCCGCACTACGTCTGGTTGCACCGTTCATGTCAACACCCAAAGCTGCCTTTACGGCACCTTTTGCCACAGCCTCCGCAGCGGCACCCTTAAGTGTCTCTTCCTTTTCTGCGTAGTAGGAAAACTCACCGGTAAGGTCCAGACCGAACTCACCCACATGGGTCTTGCCTGCGATTTCATATCCTGCCTTCTCAAGGCGGGTAACTGCTTCTGCACTAAACAGAGGCTCAAAGCCTTCCAAAATGCGGGAACCTGCTGCAGTCTGCACACCCTTTACCAGGATGGTGTCATCTACCGCAATATTCCCTTTATCAGATATTGTCTTCACAAAATAATTCATTTTACGCACCTCACTTTACAAGTCGTGGCACCTGCCAACTGTCTTCACTACGCTCGGGAGCACCCTCAAGAAGGCTCTCTCTGGTAAACTGCTGTTTTCTCACATCCTCGCGCAGAACGTTGGTCATAGGCATAACATAAATCATCTCTTCTACATTTTCAGTTTCGATGTCTTTCAGGGCATCCTCATGCTCCTTCATCATCTTGAAAATGTTCTGCATATCACTTTCCTCTTTCTCGGTAAGTGACAGCTGATTGAGCTGCTGTGCGTTGGAGAAGGTGGAACGCTTCTCACTGCGCTTACTGCCACTGCCTGTAGACGCGCCGCGTCCGGCAAGTGCATTGGTATTTCCAAGGAGGTGTACGTCCTCAAGCTGCTGGTTGGTAACCTCGCTGGGTGCACCCAAAAGCAGATCCTGCGCATTACCGTTAAGAGGGAATGCAATGACCTCTAAAATCTTCTCCTCATCAGTAAGGAGCATTACCATACGGTCAATACCGGGTGCCATACCTGCGTGAGGGGGAGCACCGTACTGGAATGCGGTATAGAGTGCATTGAATCTGGTCTTTAACTCTTCCTCGGAATATCCCGCAATCTCAAATGCCTTCTTCATAATGTCAATATCATGGTTGCGGACTGCTCCGGAAGCAAGCTCAATACCATTACATACAAGGTCATACTGGTAAGCCAGAACCTCTGTAGGGTCGTTGTTTAAAAGTGCTTCCATTCCGCCCTGAGGCATGGAGAAGGGGTTGTGGGTAAAGATGGTATCACCTGTCTCTTCATCGATTTCATACATGGGGAAATCCACTACGAAACAGAACTCAAACGCATCATCACGAATCAAATCAAGCTGTTCTTTTCTTGCAAGCCAGGTACGGATATGTCCTGCCTTCTTCTCGGTGTCGTTCTTCTTGTCATCACAGATAAAGAACAGGGTCTCGCCCTCTTTTACACCGGTCAGTTCAATAATCTCTGCCTTCTTGGCATCGGATAAGAACTTTGCAATAGGGCCTGCAAATACGCCTTCCTTCAGGGTAATATATCCAAGGCCTCCAAGTCCTACCTCTGGAGAGGTTGCAAACTTCAAGGAGTCTTCAAAGAACTTCTTGGACTTGCCTGCACAATTTGCCACGATACCTCTTACGGGTTTTCCCTTAAATGCAGGGAATTCCACGTCTGCAAAGAAGTCTGTCAAATCACAGATGATAAGGGGATTACGAAGATCCGGCTTATCGGAACCGTAGGTCATCATTGCATCAGCATATGTGATACGGCGGAAGGGCTTAGGAGTTACCTTCTTGTCGGAGAACTCCTTAAAGGTGTTGTAAATTACATCCTCGCACACCTCAAGGACATCATCCTGGGTAGCGAAAGCCATCTCAAAGTCAAGCTGATAGAATTCACCGGGGGAACGGTCTGCTCTTGCATCCTCGTCTCTGAAGCAGGGAGCTATCTGGAAATATCTGTCAAATCCGGATACCATCAGAAGCTGTTTAAACTGCTGGGGAGCCTGAGGAAGTGCATAAAACTTACCGGGATGCTTACGGCTGGGTACCAGGAAATCGCGGGCACCTTCCGGTGAAGAAGCCGTAAGAATAGGGGTCTGCATGTCGAGGAAGTTTTTCTCTTCCATCTTGTTTCGCAGATAACGGATAATCTGAGAACGCTTCACAATATTGTCATGGTTCTTGGGATTACGCAAATCCAGATAACGATATTTGAGACGAAGCTCATCCTTGCTAAGGTGAGAGTTTCTCACTTCAAAGGGAAGCATATTACGGCTCTTTCCAAGCACATCAAGACTGTCTGCCACAAGCTCCACATAACCGGTTGCAATCTTTACATTTACCGTTTCTTCATCACGCTTATTTACGATACCGCTTACGGAGATAACCGTCTCACGGTTTACGTTCTTCAGTAATTCCTCATCATGGACAACGACCTGCGTTACGCCTGTATAATCGCGCAAATCGATGAAAATAACACCGCCATGGTCACGCACAACATCAACCCAGCCTGCAAGCTGAACTCTGCTGCCCACATGCTCATCGCGTATGTCGTTACAGAATAGTGTTCTATACATAACAAAACCTCCTATGATAAAAATAATAAAATCCCGGGAATATTCATAAAATATTCCCGGGACGAGCAAACAAATTACCCGCGGTGCCACCCGCATTGATACCTATGGTATCCTCTTTTCTTATAAAGTTTTGTACTACCGGAGCGTTCCCAAGCTTACTACTCATCTGAAATGCGCTTACAGTCGGTGACGCATTCTCCCTGACAGACTTTCCACAAAAGCCGAGTTTCCAGTACAAATCATAACAAAACAAAAACAGTTTGTCAATATGGACTTTTACCTTTATGTATAGTATATCACCAAAATTGGCTATTCATTCCTTCCCATCTTACGAAATTCATATATGACCATAAGTACTGCCGTAATACCCGCCGTAAAGTCCGCAATGGGACCCGCTAATAAAATACCGTCAATTCCCCAGAAGGTGGGTAACAGCAAAATCAGCGGAAGCAAAAACAGTATCTGTCTGGTCATGGACAAAAATACACCCTTGATGGCTTTACCGATGGAGGTAAAGAAGGTGGATGTAATAGGCTGCATACAGTTAAACCATGTAAAGAACAGCATCACCCGAAAGGTTTTTACACCAAATTCAAAGTATTCCGGCGTTCCTTCCCCAAACAGTGCAAGCAACTGACGGGGGATTGTCTGAAACAGCACAAAGGAACAAATTGAAATGGCAAGTCCTGCTTTTATAGCCATCCTATAAGCATCCTTTACACGCTTGTAGTTCTTTGCGCCGTAATTAAAGCTTTGTACCGGCTGGCTTCCCTGGGCGATACCGATGATTATTGAAAAGAAAATCTGGTTTACCTTCATGGTAATGCCCGCACAGGCGATAGGAATGGACTCTCCGTACACAGACAACGCACCATAATGTTTTAAGGAGTTATTCAAAACAATCTGCACCAGCATCATCGCCAGCTGATTAAAGAAGGAGCCCATACCGATTGCGGCAATCTGCTTTATGTATCTGAAATTGGGAATAAAATGCTTTTTCTCAAGCCTTGCAGTCTTAAATCTGCGCATATAGCAAATGACAATACCCGCAGAAGCCATCTGACCGATAACGGTAGCAAGCGCCGCACCTTCCATGCCCCATTTAAATACCAGCACAAATAAAGCATCCAGCACTACATTGATTAATGCACCGGTAATATTAGAAATCATAGTCATCTTGGGGCTACCGTCCGCACGCATCAGATGTCCGCCGCCGGTTCCCAGAAGCATAAAAGGAAAACCGATTGCCGTGATTCTCACGTAAGACTTTGCATAGGGAAGCACGTCCGCAGGGGAACCGAACAGCATAAGAAGCGGCTCCAAAAAAAGCTGTGCAATCAAAAGTAACACTGTTCCGCAAATTACCAGCATGGCTGCCGCATTACCTGCAAAGTAGGGAGCTTCTTCCTTCCTGCCCCTGCCAAGTGTCAGGTTAAAGCAGGAGGCTCCGCCGATACCGAAAAGAAGTCCCAGCGCAAGGCAGGAGGTGGTAAAGGGAAAGGCTATATTGGTTGCTGCATTTCCCAATGTGCCGATAGCATGCCCGATAAAAAGCTGGTCCACAATATTGTACAGTGCCCCAACCAGCATACCGATAATACTGGGAATGGCAAATTTCATCATCAGCTTCCCTACCGGTGCGCTGCCAAGCGGATTTATTTTTTCTTCTGTCATTTTAGTTTGCCTACTTTCATACTCAATTATCTGTCTCTTCGCAATTACAGAGTTTCTTTAATCATCTCCACAAACTTTTTGTAATTCTCCAAAAAGCCCTCTGTCTCCGCATTCAAAAACTCTGCCTCGGCGTCTGCTGCCGCAAATTCCAGTTCCTTTGCTTTCTTGGAGAAATTCTCTGCACCGATGGTAAGGGACGTTCCTTTGATGGCATGTACAATTACTCTGTAATCCGCCCAATTTTGCTCCTGTACGTATTGTGCCAGTTTCTCCAAATATTCGGGAGCCTGATCACAGTACTCCTGCAATACCTCCTGATAAACCTCTTCACAATCTGCGCAGTAGCTAAGACCTACTGCCCGGTCTATCATAAACAACTCTTCCATATCACTTTCCATTCCTTTCGTAATTCTGTCTGTGCTAAAATCTTCCTCTTCATCCTCCGGCATCTGCAGCTTTGCCTTCGGTAAATGCTTTCTCAGCATATTTTCCAAGGCGTCAGCCATCAGAGGCTTGGACAAATAATCCGCAAATCCCTCCAAAAGATACTGCTCCTGCACCCCTGCTATTGCATTTGCCGTAAGAACAATAACCTTTGTATCTCTGTTGCGCCCGCTTTCATCTGCCCGCAACATTTTAAGGGTTTCTATACCGTCTAACTCCGGCATCATATGGTCCATCAATATCAAATCATACTGTTTTGCCTTGCACAGCTTCAGGCACTGATTTCCTCCGGATGCCACATCCAATTGCACGCCGGTTCTTTTTAACAATGCTTTTACTACCGACAGATTCATTGCTGTGTCATCTACCGCCAGTATCTGTGCTGTGGGAGCATATACTCTTTCCTTAAGTTGCTCCTTTAATTCCATATCTCTTCTGTAGGCTTCCTTCAGATTACCCATAGCAGTATCATCCACTATCTGCTGCGGTATTCTCACGGTAAAACAGGAACCCTTCCCGTACTCACTCTGCACTTCTATACTGCCGCCCATAAGCTCCGTCAGCTGTTTTGTGATACTTAAGCCAAGGCCGGTTCCTTCAATGGTTCTATTTCTCTTTTGTTCAAAACGCTGGAAACTGTCAAACAGATTCTCCATATCCTTTTCGCGGATACCCATACCGGTATCCGTCACGGAAGCCACCAGATAAAAATCATCCTTGTACTCTCCTTTTATCATAAAGGTAACACTTCCCACCTGTGTATACTTTACCGCATTGGACAACAGATTATTGAGTATCTGACAAATTCGGATTTCATCACCCCTCAACACAGTAGGCAATTTCTCGTCTATATCCATTTTGAAATGCAATCCTTTTTCCTCTGCCTTAGATCGGATGCCCTGAATTACATCCATCAGGATTCTGGACACAAAATAATTATTCGGTATGATATCCAGTTTCCCGGCTTCTATCTTGGAGAAATCCAATATATCATTAATAAGTCCCAACAGCATCTGACCTGCGTTATCCACATTATAAGCATATTGCTTAATCTCATCATCCTTATTCTCGCGAAGAATCATCTCATTCATACCGAGAATAGTATTGATGGGAGTGCGGATTTCATGAGACATATTTGCAAGAAATCTGGACTTGGACTCACTTACCACAATCGCCATCTGCTTTTCTTTCTCAGATGCCAGCATATCCATACCCGCTTTACAGCCTGCCGTAAACAGCAGGATTACCAGACCAATGCACAATGCCAGTCCACCGTAGGGTGATGTAGGATGATAGGTCAGATACAATTCCCAGACAGAAGCAAATATCAAACCTGCAAAACCGATTGCCACTACCCTATATTCTCTAATCTTACCCAGCCTGTAGTCCAAAAACATTGTGATGGCTACCACCGCCAGAAGCAGTCCGATAATGATATGTGATACAATCATGGAATCAAGAAATTCCACAATATTAAACACTTGCAATGCAGTTGATACCACAAAATTCACTGCCGCGCAGATACCGATTCCCATGTACAATTTCTGATAACGCCTCTTTTGTATCTGATTCACGTATGCCATGAAAGGATATGGAAGCAACATCACTACCATAAATCCCACAGATGCCGCCACGGATAAATTGGACATATAAAACTGGCGGATTCGGCAGTTTGTAAACAGCCACAAAGAAGCAAGTAACAGTCCCCAGCCCAGATAGGTGATTTTCATCTCTCTCTTTGAAGTAATCTTTATCAATGTACTGTATAAAACCGTTATGATACTGAGTAAAAATAACAATGCCGATACCATGGCAACCAGTGAATAGTGATTCCAGAAGTGCTTCCAAATTCCATACATTTCACCGGTATATACTTCATTCAAGAGTCCGGAATAGGTAGAATAGCTGACACTTTCAATCGCCAGTATCTTTCCGGCATCCTCTGCAAACACCTCAAAAAACACATA
Source organism: uncultured Lachnospiraceae bacterium (assembly GCA_945609985.1). Taxonomy (GTDB): domain Bacteria; phylum Bacillota; class Clostridia; order Lachnospirales; family Lachnospiraceae; genus Acetatifactor. The sequence goes on from CALYZQ010000044.1 coordinate 12,339, forward strand.
AGTACTCGGACTGTTCTTACCAAACAGCCGATTCCCCTTTGTAGAGTACTCCTGCCTCAGTTCATCCCCCACATATATCTTCATGTCCTGCTGTGAGCTTCTGACACAAAACCATATGTCCTCTTGGTCTTTGGGCAATTTGGTCTCAATTCTTATAGTCTCACCGCGCTTAATGTCGCATTCCCCGGGAACAGGAACATACTGCTTTGTACCATCGGGCATAATTCCGGTCCATGTCCCCTCATACAGGGTACAGTCATCATAATCTGCGTAATTATCCGTAGGCAGAACAATCTCTCCCAACAGTAGGAATACCAGCACTGCCGTAAGCATCGTACCAAGCACCCACTGCAATATCTTCATCCCCAACTGCCCATTCTTTGTCTTGCTCATAAACTATACCCCCACAATCAATCCTGCTTCAAAAAATATGCAAGCATTTCATCCAGTTTGTCTGCCATAATCGGCTTAGACAGGTAACCGGCAAAGCCTTCATTCAAATAATTCTCTTCCATTCCCGGGATGGCATTTGCCGTAATCACAACAACTGTTGTTTCCTTATTCGGATTTTCCTCATCTTCCCTGATAAGATGAAGTGTCTGAATACCATCCGGTTCAGGCATCATATGATCCATCAGAATGATATCGTATTTCTTCTCCTTGGTAAGCTTAAGGCATTCCTTTCCTCCGCCGGCACAATCCACCTGCACCATAGAACGCTTTAACAAAGTCTTCAACACCGTCAGGTTCATCTTGTGGTCATCTACAATCAGTACCTTTTTATCAGGAGCCGTAAAGAAATCAGCAGTACTCTCTAAAGATTGTTCCTCTGTCTCTTTTCTTTTACTGTTCATAATATCGCCGATGGGTGTATCATCCACCACCGTCTGGGGAATCCGGACAGTAAAACAACTGCCCTGCCCATATTCACTGGCGACATTGATGGTTCCGTTCATGTTATCAACGAGCTGTTTTGAAATATTCAGTCCCAAACCGGTACCTTCAATATAACGGTTCTTATCCAATTCCAATCTAAGAAACCTTTCAAACAGCTTCTCCATGTCTTCCTTGCGGATACCGATACCGGTATCTGTTACCGACATAACAAGAGTAAAACCGTCTATATCATATTCACCCGTTGCAGCAAAAGTAATACTTCCCTTCTTAGTATACTTTGCAGCATTGGAAAGCAAATTATTGAGTACCTGCTTTATCCTTATTTCGTCTCCCTTTAACACGGAAGGAAGCTTCTCATCAAAGTCTAATTTCAGTTGTAGGTCTTTGTGCTTCACACGGGCCACAATGGCAAGTGCCGCATCCTTAAGCATATCCGCAACACGGTAATCACTCTCCACAATCTGTAACTGCCCCGCTTCCATTTTGGACAAATCCAACACATCATTCACCAAGCCCAAAAGCATCTGGCTGGCACTCTTAATATTATTGGCATATTCCCCAATAGTCTCGTCCCTGTTTTCACGGAGAATCATTTCATTCATACCGATAACAGTATTGATGGGGGTACGTATTTCATGGGACATGCTTGCAAGGAATCGCGCTTTGGATTCACTCTCCGCTATGGCAACCTGTTTTTCGGTCTCTGCCTGCAACATCCCGCCGATAGAATCATACAGGGAATTAATGGCCGTGGCAATCTGTCCGACCTCACTCTCACATCCGATATAAGGGTTCAGCTTGGGATCTTTCTCCAGATTCATATCCTTGAGCTGGATAATGGCACTCTCCACGTACTTAAGTGGCTTGGTACTTAAACGGATGAAGAACCATGACAGGATGGCTATCAGTACCAGAGAACCAATGCAGATAATTCCAAGCACATTCATGTTCTTATTTACATCCGCATATATATTTGCCTCACTATTACAGGACACCACTACCCATCCATGCTTGGGAATATACTGATACGCTGCAATGGACTTGCCTTCCTTCTCATCATAGTAATCCGTATCTCCGGACCACTTGCTCTCATCCTCCAGCACAATGGGAAGAATGGATAACAGCATATCATCCTCTACTTTTGCCGCTATCAAATTATCATCCTGAGCAAATATATACGTTTTTGTTTCTGCATTGACCATAAAATACTCGGTGGTTCTGTCTTCCTCCGAAAACAAAAGAGTATCCAGTTCCTCCGCGAAAGGGCCACCGCCCACATAACCGATAATGGTCTCTCCATCATAATCAAAAACAGGACAATACAGGGATACTACCAGCTTTTGGGACGCAGGGGAAACAATGATACCTGCATCGTACAAACCGTTTCTTAAAAGCATCTCATTTTGAAGCTGCTTAAGTGACTCTCCCTGACGGGTATACATACCTACAACCTCAGGATTGGAGTGAGTAATAACATGACTGTCCCACTCACCTATGTAAAGCCCCTCCCAGTTATCAAACTGGGCATAATATTTCTCCGTAGCTGCCTGTGCCAGCTTACGCTTTTCTTCGCTTTGGGGGTCCTTCAAGAATTCAATTACCACAGTCTCATCACCGAACGCTATCAGTAAATCTTCCTGATGATAAATATATTCTTCAATGATTCCGGTCTTTTCTTTAAGAGTCGCATGCAGATGCTCCATTTCCGACTGCTTCATCATCTTGGTCATGCTGCTGTTTGCTACTACATAAAGCAACAAAATACAGACTGCATTCACTAACAAAATTGCAATTGTAATCGTTACACTCATCTTTCTGTTCTTCATAACAGATACATTCCTTTCCGTTTACCCGCAGGAAATTGTAGTTCAATTACAAAAATTTAAATTATTCAAATGATTATCTCTGAATTCACTTATCCATTTTTTATAATATCAGATTTTGTCAAAAACTTCAATCATTAATAGAACAGAGAAAAGATACACTTGCCCATTTGTCATCACCAAAAAACAGGCATGACCAAAGTAAGGTCATGCCTGAAAAACATACTATAAAATTAATCTTCGTAGGGCATCATGTGAATGATATTGCCTTCTGCATCGTACTGTAACTCTCTGAACTTCACGCAACGCTTGTGGTTAACACCACCGGACATGGAGCTGTCATGGTAGAACAGATACCACTTGCCATTAAACTCTACGATGGAGTGGTGGGTGGTCCAACCGATTACGGGATCCAAAATAGTTCCCTTGTATGTAAAAGGTCCCTTAGGGGAATCACCTACCGCATATACCAGCTTGTGAGTGGTACCGGTGGAATAGGAGAAGTAATACTTTCCGTTATACTTGTGCATCCAAGGTCCTTCGAAGTATCTTCTGTCCTCGTCTCCTGCTGTGATGGGCTTACCATCCTCATCAAGAATCACAATTTCCTGGGGAATTTCAGTAATGGAAAGCATATCTGCGCTTAACTTTGCCACTCTGGGTCCGATTGCAGGTGCATCAGCCGCAGGACCTTCTGCATCGGAGGTAAAGCTGTTAGTCTGCCATTTCTCGAGCTGACCGCCCCAAAGACCGCCAAAATAGATATATGCCTCATTGTCATCATCTACCAATACGGCAGGGTCAATACTGAAGGTACCTAACATGTAATTCTCCTGAGGAGTGAAGGGGCCTTCAGGTCTGTTGCTTGTAGCAACACCGATTCTGAAGATACCGTCCTTGTCTCTTGCAGGGAAATACAGATAGTAAGTATCATTCTTAAATGCTGCATCCGGTGCCCACATCTGACCGCTTACCCAGGGTACATTGTTCATGTGAAGCGCTTCACCATTATCTACACAGGGAGCATCCACATCATCCATGGACAAGATGTGATAATCTTCCATCTTGTACTGATCACCATTGTCATTGTCCTCTCCGTCATGCTCTAAGTCATGGGAAGGATAAATATAAAGCTTTCCTTCAAAAACATGTGCGGAAGGATCCGCAGTATAAATATGTGTTACCAAAGGTTCGTTTTGTTTTGCCATAATTCACCTCGTAAAATTTTATTTGATATTATTGTAACAAAAATAAATATTATGTCAACACCAGACCTGAATTTCCTCTGCACATTCTGCAAAAGGTCCGGGAATGGCTGCCACGCCACGATGATTGCCCAGATAGTCTCTGTCAAAGATAATGGCAGAACCGTCCGGATTCTCAAATCTCTGCTCCGGTTCAAAAGCATAGCCTAAAATATCACTGGTGATGATGCCTTCCTTAAAGTCCTTAACAAGGGAGAATACATTGGACTTCACACTGTATGTACCATCCTTCTCCAAAACCTCTACCGTAACTTTATCTTCTGTATTAACCAGCTTATTTTTCTCATGCTTGCACACACTTGCACCGTTAAAGTAAGCATTTCCCTCTACCCATACCGGTAAATGACCAAAATGATAGGTTGCCAGCGCACCCATATCGGGCTCCTTACTCATGTCAAAGTGTGAACTCCACTCTTCGTAAGTGGGGAATATATCAAAGGGTGCCGTACCAACAGTATCGTAATCATTATCCGCAGGCTGCTTTCCTGGCGTTGCAGGATAGTTCTGTACGAAGATATTGTTGTAAATTCTGTCATCACCGTGCAGGATGGTCATAAAGCCTGCCACCTCTGTCCTGTGACGGATGTGATAAGGTGTAAAACGGGGCTCTCTCTGTCCGTTTACAATACTGTCCACGCCGGAATTCACCAGACTGAAACCACCCAGAATCAAATTATGCACACAGGCAATACCCTGACTGGGAATGGTGAGGGATACCTTGGAGAGAAGCAGGTTGTTATCTATCAGGGTAGGTCCGTGACCAACCTCGATAAATACATCATTGCTAAACATTGCTCCGACCGCAGGCAACACACCTTCGGGACGCTGATTATCATGCATCAGGTTCTGGGTTACTCTTGCACCCTGTGCCTGCCAATCCAGCCACACACCCATGATACAGTTGTGGATATGGTTGCGGCGGATGGTTACGTCAATTGCTGCATGTAATTTAATTCCTGCTGTCTCTGCACCGCCCAGCTGCTGGGAGTTACAGATATGATGGATGTGGCAATCCTCAATGGTGGAAAATACGCCGCCCATACGTCCTACAATACCGGTCTGCTCACAGTGATGAATATTACAGCGGCGCACAAGGTGACTACCCACCTTTTCCTTTAACCAGCCGTGGAACTGTCCGCGGCAGACTGCGTCACGTTCCATCTGGGTAGGGCTTTTTACCTGCTTTTTGTAGAAATACATATCATTTTCAGGGTCACGGTATTTACCCAGGGAAATACCGCAGCACTTACTGTTACAGATTTCACAGTCTTCAATTACCCAGCCCTTACTCCAATGAGGTCCGATCATACCGTCCTGATATGCTGCAGGAGGCGCCCATGTAGTAGCTGCTTTGGTAATTAAAAATCCACTTACGGTTATGTAATTCACCCACTTTTTATCCGGCATAAAGCAGTTTCTGCGCACTGCAATCTCTACGTTCTCCTCATTGGGATTGAGTCCCTGGAAATTGGCATACAGCACGGTTACATCACCGTCCTGCTCAGTGTACCATTTGTATACGGAATCTTCCGGCACCCATGCACAAGGGTCTGTTTCTCCTTTGATACACTCCTCCAAGGTCACTGTCTCAAACATCATTCTGTCATTTAAATATACAGAACCGGTATGACGTACCGTAGGCGCAAAATACCAGTCACCGCAGACAAAGGTGGTGTACGGATTATATGCACCGAACACCCCATTATTGATTCTGGCAGTCCATACATTGCCCTCATACTTTGTCCAGTTCTTTACTTCCTCCGCACCGGTAATCACTGCCCCGAGCGGTTTCTCGGAACGATACTCAATGGGAGCCTCTTTGGTTCCTGCATTTAACGGATTTACATACTCTCGATAGATTCCCGGAGCCACCCATACCACATCTCCCGGCATAGCTGCCTTTGCCGCATCGTTAATGCGCTTGAAGGGCATTTCCTTGCTTCCGTTACCCTCTCTGGAAGCGTTCACATTTACATAATAGGTTTTGCTCATCTTGTTTCCTCCTTAAGTTTACTAAAACTTAACTTCCTTCCCCTGTTTTTTCCATTCATAAAATTCAGCCGTCGCTGCAAACAATACATCTCCCGCAGAGTTTAACGCAGTCTCTACGGAATCCTGAATTACACCGATGATAAATCCCACACCCACAACCTGCATTGCAATGTCATTACTGATGCCAAACAGGGAACACGCCATAGGTATGAGCAGCAGAGAGCCTCCTGCCACACCTGATGCACCGCATGCTGCCAGCGTAGCCAATACACAAAGAATCAATGCAGAAGAAAAATCAACTGCAACACCCACAGTATTAGCTGCTGCAAGAGTCATTACTGCAATGGTGATTGCTGCACCATCCATATTAATGGTAGCTCCCAAAGGAATGGAGATAGAATACATATCCCTGTCAAGTCCAAGTTTTTCACACAACTGCATATTTACCGGAATATTTGCTGCAGAGCTTCTGGTAAAGAATGCCGTCAGTCCGCTCTCCTTTAAACATTTGAACACCAGCGGATAGGGATTCTTTCGCAGCATAATAAATACAATCAAAGGATTTATGATTAGCGCCATTGCCAGCATACATCCCACCAGCACTGCAAGAAGCTTTCCGTAATCAGCAAAGACGCTCAGACCGTTTGTGGAAACAGAAGTAAATACCAATCCTAAAATACCGAAGGGTGCCAGACTGATAACCCAACGTACAGCAACAGAAACCGCATCCGAAAGATTGGTCAAAACTACCTTTGTGGGCTCTGCCGCAACCGCACGCAATGCAATTCCAAAAATGACTGCCCAGGTTAACACACCAATGTAATTGGCATTTATAATAGCTGCTACCGGGTTTTGTACCATGTTATTAATGAGTGTATTAAACACTTCCAGAATTCCGGAAGGCGCCTCATTATTGACTGCATCAGTCAACTTCAATGTGGTAGGGAAAATATAGCTTACCACCACTGCAAGCAAGGATGCCAACAGAGTTGACATGATATACAACAAAATAACCGTACGGAATCTTCTTCCCACATTATTGCTTGCATTTGCCACCGCTGCAATAATCAACACAGACACTAAAACCGGGGCAATTGCCTTTAGCGCACCAACAAATATAGTCCCCAATATTCCTATGCCTGTAGCCTGCGGTAATGCAATTCCCAAGATTACACCTAGCACAAGCCCCATGGCAATACGGAGCACCAAAGATATACTGTTCCACTTCTGAACGATTTTCTTCATACCAAAACCTCTCTCTGCTTTTTGTATCTTATTTCATAAATGCATCTATCACCCTTATGCCTGCTGCCATCTGCTTTAGTTTGGGAAGTTCACTCTGCATATATTCCTCAAGTTGCACTGTTTCCTCACCGGTAAATCCCTTTCCTGCAATGATTTTACAGTCCGGAATTTTCCCTTCCGCAAAATCCTCTCCTCTGGTAAAGGATACAAAGGCATATCTTTTTCCGTCCTTTTCACATACGGACGATACTGACATATTTACACTGTTATCCATACTCATCATAACACAATTCCTGAAACCAAAATCACAATAATCAATATTGGCAAAATATACTTAAAATAGAATCCAAGCTTAGGAGAAAGCTTCGGTCCTTCACCTGTATTTGCCTCCGCCAGATACTTATCAAAGCCCCATCCGTACTTTGTCACACAGAATAACAGATATATAAGACATCCGATGGGCAATAACAGATTGCTAACGATAAAATCCTCAAGATCCATAATATTTGTTTTGGCTCCGAGAGGCTGGAAATCCTTAAACACGTTAAAGCCTAACGCACAGGGCATGGACAATGCAATCATAATTAAAATATTTATCATTGACACCTTTTTACGGCTTGCGCCTGTCAGCTCCATATCCATACACACAATGTTTTCAAACACTGCAATTACAGTGGAAAATGCAGCAAATGACATAAAAAGGAAAAACATACTTCCAAAAATTCTTCCTCCTGCCATCTCAGCAAAGATATTGGGCAGGGTCTGGAATACCAAATCAGGACCACTGTCAGGATTTACCCCATATGCAAAGCATGCCGGAAAAATAATCAAACCTGCCGTAATTGCCACAAAGGTATCAAGTCCCGCTATACGGATGGATTCGCCCAGAAGTGTATGTTTTTTGTCAATATAGCTTCCAAAAATTGCCATGGAACCGATTCCAAGACTCAAGGTAAAGAATGCCTGATTCATGGCTGCAATAATTGTCTCACCGATACCTTCATCCGCCATACGCCCAAAATCCGGAATCAGATAAAATTTAAGTCCCTCTGCACCACCGGGTGTAAAAATGCTTTTGACGGCAAGAACCAGCATAATTACCAACAGTGCGCTCATCATCCACTTGGTAATACGTTCCACGCCTTTTTGAAGTCCAAGGCTACATACCATAAATCCAAGTACTACTACAATCACTATCCAAAGTGCCATGGTGGGAAAACTGCCTGTCAGGCTTCCAAACATTTCAGAAAACTCCTCCGGTGTCTTACCACTACACTGCCCTGTAAGCATCAGATAAAAATAATGGAACATCCATCCTGCTACCGTGGTATAAAACATCATCAATATATAATTACCTATTAAGGCCGCATATCCGTGTAAATGCCACTTATGCCCTTTTTTTTCCAATTCCGCAAAGGACTTGAATACACTCTTTCTGCTGGCACGGCCCACTGAGAGCTCCATGGTCATAACCGGCACACCCATTATTAACAAAAACAATAAATAAATCAGTACAAAGGCTCCTCCGCCGTATTGTCCCGTAATATATGGGAACCTCCACACATTACCAATGCCAATGGCGCAGCCTGCAGACAATAAAATAAACCCTATGCGGGAGCCCATTTTTTCTCTTTCCATATACTAACCTCACTCATTTCTAATATCTCACCACTTTCTAGATTTTATCATAAAATGTACATAAAGACTACAGTTTTTTGCGTTTGAATCTATAAAAGTGAGGCTTTTTGCATGAGAGGTGGCAGGAGGGGCGCGGGGAGGCACCATGACGCCGCAGGCACGCTTCCGCTATGCTTCGCAACGCAGCGGTACTAAGCTCGCTTA
>CALYZQ010000045.1 GCA_945609985.1 uncultured Lachnospiraceae bacterium
TTGTCTGGATATACATTTTACGTTTTTGTAACATCGCACTTGTAATTTTGTTTATCTTTACTACAATCCGGCTTAACCTAAAAAGACATACTAAAGTATGGCATAGACTATTCCAAGTATTGACTATTGTTTTATTCCCTTTGGGTATAAACTTTGTATGTATTATGTCCAAAGGCATGGTACACACACTGATGATATATGCTTTTTGTCTGGTTTATATACTAACCATAATATTTGCAGAGTACTTACAAACTAATTACCCTAAAACCGGGAATACTAAGTTCCATTTCCCCATGACCATTGTATGTTTCTGCATTATAGTTGTATGCTGGTCTAATATTGTATACTCCAATCAGGTATATCTGAAAAAAGATTTACAGGAAAAAGCAACTCATTCTCTGATGACTCGTATTGTTTATGAAATAGAGTCCTTTGATAACTATATTGCCGGTACCACTCCCGTTGCCTTCTCCGGCTCCTTTGAAGATACACCCTATATCCATGATATTGCTGAATTTGAGGAACTACAAATTTATGGCATGGAAAAAACTTCTCTCACTTACCCGGGTACAGACTATGCTTATTTAAAGTACCTTTTAAATGTAAATATGAACCTGACCAGAATCAGTGATGAAAACGAAACCGTCAAGCAAATGCCACTCTATCCGGCTCCCGGTTCTGTAGCATATGTTGACGGTATCCTAGTCATAAAAATATCTGATTAATTTGTCTGTAAAAATTACTCTTTATCCTTCATGGGCAAAGAAGCATATTTGCTCTCAAACATATCCTTCGTCATAGGTCTGTCAAAGTAATAACCCTGGATGTACTTTACTTTCATGCCCTGCAGTACTTCATACTGGGTCGGCTGCTCTACACCCTCTACACAGACGCTTACACCGATAGTCTCAGCAAGCTCTGCCACCATCTTGATGAAGGACTGTGAGTAGGCATCATCCGCCAAATCCTTTACAAAGTTCTGGTCCACCTTGATTACATCAAACGGAATCTCTCTGATATGATTCAGTGAAGAATAACCTGTACCGAAATCATCTAAGGCAATCTTTACACCAAGTGCCTTGATGTTGTTTAGGATTTCTTTCATACGCTCCATATCATTAATGGCGAGGCTTTCCGTCACCTCAAGCGTCAGGTTCTTGGGATTTAGACCACTCTCATTCAGCGTACGCTCTACAATTTCTACAATGTCAGGCTGCAAAAGCTGTACCACGGACAGATTTACATTTACCTTGTAATCCGGGTAACCGTTGTCATTCCACTGCTTACAGTGATTGCACGCCTCACGAAGCACATAATTACCAATCGGATTGATGAGACCCAAATACTCTGCAAGGGGAATAAACTCTGCGGGCGGAATAAATCCTAAGTTGGAGCTGTTCCAACGGATTAATGCTTCCGCGCCGGCACATTCTTCACCATTCTCCTGAATATTGATAATCGGCTGATAATATACTTCAAACTCTGCGTAGCCCTCCACCGTAGCATCACGCATGTTTTTCTCCATATCAAGACGCTTACCCGAAGCAGAATCACTGCCGTCGTTATAATATGCCACCCTGTTTTTACCGGTTTTCTTTGCCTCATACATGGCAATATCCGCTTTTTTGATCAAATCCGGAACAGAATCCCCGCTTTCAGGGAATTTCACAATACCCATACTCATGGTACAGTAGTAATCTGCATCCTTCAAAAACCAGGGTTTGCTGAATATCTTCTGAATATCCTCAATAATGGCATCGAATTTGGAATAGGCTTCCGGTGATACCACAATGACAAATTCATCTCCACCCATACGGTAACAGGTGCTCTGGATACCATCGACTCTCTGCAGGGAATGAGAGATGGATTTCAACAGCACATCTCCGTACTGATGTCCAAGTCCGTCATTGATATGCTTAAAATCATCCAAATCCAAATACAGCAGGGCTCCGGTCGTGTTATTCTTTTTGGCCTCATCAATCTGTCTTGCCAAGTCTCTCTCACAACACATACGATTGAAAAGACCTGTCAGGAAATCAGTATAAGCCTGCTGTTCAATCCTGCGCTGATAAACCTTCTTATCCGTAATGTCATAAAGTGAATGCAGTATAGCATCTCTGCCGTCCACCCAGGTAATCTGCTTAAACGCAAGGTCATACCAATGTCCTGCTTCACTATGGTCTATTTCATAAGTACCGTTTTCTCTGCCTTCAATAACACCCTGTCTGATCAGTTCAATAAAAGTATTATCCTTTAATTCCCTGGAAAATGTATTCTTCAATCTGCTGTTTGCGAACAACATCTCACCGGTCTTCTTATCAGTTACATAAATAGCACAGCCCACATTGTCCAGCATAGCCTCCATTGCCGCATAAGAGCCTGCCAAAGAGTTTTTCTGGATACGCTTCGTCAAAATACTCTGCAATACTTTAACTGCATCTGCCACAAACTTAATCTCCGACATAGTCCATGTATGAGCCGTCCTGTAGTTCAATGCCAACTGCATGAAACCACCGCCCTCCTGGCGGATGACAGGAAATACCATAACTGCTCTGATACCTACACGCTCCATATCCTCTTCCATAACACCGACTGCCTTACCGGTAGAAATGACCAGCGGCTTCTCCGCGTGTAAAAAGGAATAGGATTCCACATGGGATGTCTTATCGAAGAAAGAAACCAGCGTTGGCTTTCTCCACTCACCCAAAACATCCATGGTATTTGTTTCCGGATATATCTGAAAAAGCTCCGCAGTATCCATCATGATATGCTCACCCAAAATGGTAAGCCATTTATCCATAATCTTCTCTATGGCTTCATCACTGTCAAGCAGCTGTACGATAGCTGTAGTCGCCTCAATTGTCTTAAGGTTCTCACTCATCTCCTGTTCTGCGTAGCGGCTTCTTCTGCTCTCGGCTTCCGCGCCGAAACAGTTTGCCCTGCTTTCCAAAAAGGTGCGGCTTGCATCCCTAAGCAAATCCAATATTCTGTCAAAACGCTCATCCCATTCAGACTGAGCCAAAAAGTCTATAATTACCCAATAAAAAACAACTGCATTTTCTGCCTTCACGGCGATAACCGCCGCTCTTCCCGCGCCGTCATCCAGTTCTTCGTTTACCTGTTCCTCCAAAGAACCATCTTCCACGCGCTCCAAAAGCGCCTGCACCTGCGGAGAGTCCACATATTTCCCGGCACGCTCCACAGCAGAGGCGTTTCCAGACATACGGGTAATTGCAGCCATACTGTCATCCACACAGTATGCAACAATATCCGCAACGTCACAAAAGGCATCCTGCAATTGTTGTAATTTTTCGCTATCCATCCATTCCTGAAAAGACATATTGCCACCCTATACCTTCTTAAATACTTTAACCCCATATTAATGTACCATATTATTCACAATTTGTACATGATTTTATATAGTTTCTTATGAAGAAAATGGTAAAAGCGCGCATCCTTTGGGACACGCGCTCGTAAATTACACAATATTAATTACCGTCTACACTGTAGTTGGGAGCTTCCTTGGTGATATGGATATCATGAGGATGGCTCTCTTTTAAGGATGCTGCGGAAATCTTTACAAATCTGCCGTTCTCCTTAAGCTCTTCAATGTTGTTGGCACCACAGTAGCCCATACCGGAACGGAGACCACCCATAAGCTGGAATACAGTGTCTTCTACGCTTCCCTTGTAAGCCACACGACCTTCAACGCCTTCAGGAACAAGCTTCTTTGCATTGGACTGGAAGTAACGATCCTTACTGCCGTTTTCCATAGCAGCGATGGAACCCATACCACGGTAAACCTTGTACTTTCTTCCCTGGAACAACTCATAATCTCCGGGGCTCTCTTCGCAGCCTGCAAACATACTACCCATCATACACACGCTACCACCTGCAGCAATTGCCTTGGTGATATCGCCGGAGTACTTGATACCGCCGTCTGCGATAATGGGAATACCGTACTCCTTTGCAACTTTATAACAATCCATGATTGCACTGATCTGAGGCACACCAATACCTGCAACTACACGGGTAGTACAGATGGAACCGGGTCCGATACCTACCTTAACAGCGTCTGCGCCGTTTTCAATCAATGCCTTTGTAGCCTCACCTGTAGCCACGTTACCTGCGATTACGGGAAGCTCAGGATACTTCTCTTTAATCATCTTTAAGCAGTTCAGTACGTTCTGTGAATGTCCGTGAGCGGAATCAAGCACAATCACGTCAACCTTTGCCTTAACAAGGGCTTCAACACGCTCAAGAACATTAGCAGTAATACCAACACCTGCACCACAGAGCAGTCTGCCCTGGGAATCCTTTGCTGCCAAAGGATACTTAATTGCCTTCTCAATATCCTTGATGGTGATAAGTCCCTTCAGATTGTAATCCTTGTCCACGATGGGAAGCTTTTCTTTTCTTGCCTTAGCAAGCATCTGCTTCGCTTCTTCAAGGGTAATTCCCTCGGGAGCTGTAATCAGTCCCTCACTGGTCATGGACTCCTTAATCTTCTTGGTGAAGTCTGTTTCAAACTTCAAATCACGATTGGTAATGATACCAACCAATTTGCGTCCCTCAGTAATGGGAACACCTGAAATGCGGAACTTAGCCATCAGCTCATCTGCGTCAGCCAATGTATGCTCCGGAGATAATGAAAATGGATCTGTAATTACTCCGTTCTCAGAACGTTTTACCTTATCTACCTCTTCAGCCTGTGCTTCGATAGACATATTCTTGTGAATGATACCGATACCACCCTGTCTTGCCATAGCGATTGCCATGCGATGCTCGGTAACGGTGTCCATTCCTGCACTCATCATAGGAATGTTCAACTTAATCTTCTTGGTCAGCCATGTTGTCAAATCCACCTGATTCGGAATTACCTGAGAATAAGCAGGTACCAAAAGCACGTCATCAAATGTAATGCCTTCACCAATAATCTGTCCCATTTTCTTTCCTCCTGTTTAGATGTCATCTTTTTGTTTAATATCACATGAGTTTATCAGAGTTTATTTGTGCTGTCAACACCAAAAATCACAAATTAATCAGTAAAAATTTTTCTGGGAGCCACATTGCGCAGAGCCTTAATCATTTCCTCTGAAGGATTGAAAACAATCTTCTCGCCACCTTCATAATAGAAGACATATCTGGTATCCGGCTGATGTCCGTCACCGTAGCTGTAATCCTTAATCTTCACCTGACGATTCTTATAATTGTCCAGATGATAGGACTTGATGGGCGCCATAATTTCCATACGGCTCAAGGTATAAGTAGCCACTCTCTTTCTCTTGGTCTGAGCCAATACCTTGTCCACGATAAGCTCCTTGTCCAGATACAGATATTCATACTCAACCTCTGCGTTCAGCTTCACAAGATATGCCAAAAGAGCAAATACTCCCGTAAGCACCATGCTGATTAAACCGAACAGCAACATGGAAAAGAATGCTACTACCGCCAATGCAACCAGCAAATAAAACAAAACCGTAAATAACTTCCTGCTCTTTGCCTTTACCAGACATTCTACATATGTTTCACTCATATTAATAACCTATCCTTTTTATTGTAGTATTTGTTGTCCTTTATGATATACCATCTTTCCGAAAGTTGCAAGGCTGACAGGGTAAGATTTTAGGTTTTTTTAATAAGCTGTTCATTGACTTTCCCATAAAAAGCACTTATTATAATGTATGTTGAAAAACAAATACGAAAGGCAGGCATTTTTATGGCTTTAATGGACGAATTTAAGGAAGAACGGGATTCCATCAAAAATGGAACCTTCAAGCAGAAGTTTTCCTACTTCTGGTGTTACTATAAATGGCATGTAATCTGCTCCGTACTGGCTGTTGTCATCGTGGTATCTTATATCCACGCAGTTGTCACAAGAAAAGATATCGCTTTTTATGCGGTTATGTTAAACGGTTTTGAACTGGCATCAGCAGAAGATTATTCCAATGAGGTATCCGAATTTTTCGAACTGGATACCAAGGAATATACCACCATGTTCGACACCAGTATGCTTATAGATTATACCACCCACGACCAGCGCACCATGGCATCTGCGCAGAAGCTGATGGTGTACATGACTACCGGCGATATCGATGTGGTAGTCAGTGACACTGCCTCCATGCAACATTATTCCTACACTGACAGCTTTGCTGACATTCGGGACGTATTGACACCCGAGCAGGTCGAGAAATATCAGTCCCGGTTCTATTACATCGACAAGAAGGTCATCGATGCCAAGAATTCCGAAGACCCCGATGATGCCAAGTACATGTTTGCCTACCCCGAGGACCCTAAGGATCCTTCCACCATGATTGACCCGATTCCCGTAGGTATCTATGTAGACGACCAGGCAGATTTCACGGAGAACTTCATCTTTGAGCGCAATGATTTGGTGCTTACAGTAGCTGCCACCTCACAGAGATATGATATGGTAAGAGAGTATATTGATTATATTTTCGATAAATAGATAAATTTTGCCACCGGCCAAAACCGGTGGCATTTTTCATACATTCATTATGAGTTCAGCAGCTCCTTAAGCAGCGCATTCACGCTTGCGGGGTCTGCCTTGCCCTTCATGGCCTTCATGGTCTGACCCACGAGGAAACCGATTGCTTTGTCCTTGCCGTTTTTGTAGTCCTCCACGGACTGGGGATTGGCGGCAATCACTTCTTCAATGGTTTTTCGCAGGGCGCCCTCATCGTTTACTGTCCTAAGTCCCTTTTCCTCCACATACTTTTCCGGGTCCACGTCACTGTCAAACATCACTTCAAAGACTTCCTTCGCCACGGTAGAATTAATCACCTTCTGCTCGGTAAGTCCGATAAGCTTTGCCAGGTTTTCCGGCGAGAAGCGGATATCCTCAGGGTCCATCTCCTTTTCCTTTAGGAGACGCAAGGTCTCCACCATCAGCCAGTTGGATACCTTTTTGGGCTGGTTGCAGATTGCCACGCACGCCTCAAAAATATCCGCCATATGCTTGGAGCCGGTGATGATTTCGATATCGTAATCGGGGATGTCAAACTCCTCCTTGTAGCGCTTCATCTTCTCCGTGCGAAGCTCGGGCTGTCTGCCCTTTACTTCCTCTATCCACGCATCACTGATGTACACGGGAGTCAAATCCGGGTCGGGGAAGTAGCGGTAGTCCTGTGCATCCTCCTTGGAACGCATTGCATAGGAGGTTTCCTTGGCATCATCCCAGCGTCTTGTCTCCTGAATTACGGCCTCTCCCGCTTCCAGAAGTGCAATCTGACGGCTTCTCTCACCGGCGATGGCTCTTGCAATGGCTCTGAAGGAATTTAGGTTCTTCATCTCGGTACGGGTGCCGTATTCCTTTGCACCCACTTCCCGTACGGACAAATTTACATCCGCTCTCATGGAGCCCTCCTGCAGCTTACAGTCACTAGCTCCCAGATACTGGATAATCAGACGGAGCTTTTCAAGGTAAGCAATGACCTCCTCCGCGCTTCTCATGTCAGGCTCGGATACAATTTCAATCAGAGGCACACCGGAGCGGTTGTAATCCACCAGTGAACAGTTTGTATCCTCGTCATGAATCAGCTTTCCGGCATCCTCTTCCATGTGAATCTCATGGATACCTACCCTTTTGCTACCCTCTTCGGTCTCAATCTCCACATAGCCGTCACGGCAGATGGGCAGATAAAGCTGGGAAATCTGATAGTTCTGAGGATTGTCCGGGTAAAAGTAATTTTTCCTGTCAAATTTACAGTGTCTTGTAATATTACAATTGGTGGCAAGTCCCACCGCCATTGCGTACTCAACCACCTGCTTATTCAGCACGGGAAGACTTCCCGGCATACCGGTGCAGACCGGGCAGGTATGGGTATTGGGTGCGCCGCCAAAAGCAGTGGTACAGCCGCAGAAAATTTTGGTCTTAGTGGCAAGCTCAACATGCACTTCCAAACCGATGACTGTTTCGTATTCTCTTGCCATGTCAGTTGCCCTCCTTACATTGCTCGTAGGTATATGCCGCCTGAATCAGCTTCTTTTCCGCAAAGCAGTCCCCGATAAGCTGTAAGCCGATGGGAAGACCCTTTTTATCCTCCCCACAGGGTACACTGATCGCCGGAAGTCCAGCCAGGTTCACTGCTATGGTATAGATATCACTCAAGTACATCTTTAGCGGATCCGAAAGGCTCTCACCCAGCTTTGGCGCAGTGGTGGGAGCTACCGGTCCCAGAATCAAATCATACTTTGCAAAGGCATGGTCAAATGCCTTCTTTATCAGTGCTTTCGCTTTCAGAGCCTTCAAATAGTACGCATCATAATAGCCGGAGCTTAAGACAAAGGAGCCCAGCATAATACGCCTCTTAACCTCTGCACCGAAGCCCTCGGAGCGGCTCTTCTTGTACATGGCATGCAAGTCCTTTGCATCCTCTGTGCGGTATCCGTATTTCACACCGTCAAAACGCTCCAGATTGGAGCTTGCCTCTGCCATCGCTATGGTGTAATACGCGGGAATGGCATATTCCACCAGGCTCAAATCAAACTCCTCCAAAACAGCTCCCTGTGCTTCAAGCACCTTGGCTGCCGCAAGTACTGCTTCCTTTACTTCACTGTCAAGCCCCTCTGTGAAATAATCCTTCGGAATGCCGATGCGCATCCCTTTCACATCCTTTACAAGGGCCAAGGTAAAGTCAGTATCCTCCCTCATCATGGAGGTGGAGTCCTTGGCGTCATGGGAGGCAATTGCCTCAAGCACTGCCGCGCAGTCCGTCACATCCTTTGTAAGGGGGCCAATCTGGTCTAAGGATGATGCATACGCAACCAGACCATAGCGGGACACTGTGCCGTAGGTAGGCTTCATACCTACCACTCCGCAATGGGACGCAGGCTGGCGGATGGAGCCTCCGGTATCGGAGCCAAGGGCTGCAAAGCATTCCCCTGCCGCCACTGCTGCCGCTGAACCGCCGGAGGAGCCTCCGGGAACATGCTCTGTGTCCTTCGGATTCCTTGTATCTCCAAAATAAGAGGTCTCCGTGGTACTTCCCATGGCGAACTCATCCATATTGGTTTTACCGATAATCACCGCACCAGCCCTTTCCAGATTTGCCACCGCTTCCGCGCTGTAGGCCGGCACGAAATTGCTTAATATCTTAGAAGCGCAGGTGGTGCGGATACCCTCCGTACACAGATTATCCTTGATGGCAAAGGGCACACCTGCAAGGGGACCTGTAAGCGTCCCCTCGTCAATCTGCTTCTGCACTTCCCCCGCACGCGCAAGCGCCTTTTCCTTCTCCAAAGTAATATAGCAGTTTAAGGTCTCTTCCTGCTCGTCAATCCGGGCAAAAACCGCTTCCACAGCCTCTGCCACCTTTATCTCACCTTTTTTTATCCTGTCGGACAGCTCTACTGCCGTGTAATCCAAAATGTTCATGGTATCCTCCTATCCTATGGTCTTTGGCACCACAAACATGCCGTTCTTCTCGCCGGGTGCATTCTTTAACATACTGTCCCTGTCATCCCCGTTTGTCACAACATCCTCGCGGAACACATTCTGCACCGGGAACAGATGGGTCATGGGCTCCACACCCTCGGTGTCAAGCTCTCCAAGCTTATCTATATAATCAAGCATCCTGCCCATATCCTTCTTCGCCTGCTCCTTCTCCTCATCGGAAAGCGCAAGCTTAGCCAGAATACCTACGTAATCTATGGTTGCATCATCTATGATATTTGCCATACTGCATCCTCCTGTTTTTTATTTACCACTATAAATTATAACTATTTTTATTCACACTTACAATTACCTTTTTGCACTTTGTTGTGTGTGTGAAAGAACTGTGGCAGGGCAGGGGGTATCTGCTATCGCAGGCACGCTTCCGCTATGCTTCGCATCGCAACGGTACTAAGCTCGCTTAATTGCATCTTACGACGCAATTACCTCGCTAAGGACCGGCGTGCTCAGAATGCACTGCTTATAGCAGATACCCCCTGCCCCGCCACAGTTCTTTCACACACACAACAAAAGGGCGATTGCTCGCCCTTAATTTGCTATAAACAATACGCCCAACGTTCCCGGTCCGCAGTGGCTGGAAATCACACTGCCGGCTCTGGTAACGCAGATTTCTTCAAATACTGCCAAGTTCTGAAGGTATTCCTTCACCATATCTACAATTGCATCATCACATCCCGAATGGGTAATAAACGCTCTCTTGGATACTGCGTTTTTCAGATTATCCTCCATGTCCTTTACATAGGACATGATGACGGATTGCATCTTTCCTCTGTACTTCTTACCTGCATCCATCTTGCCGTTCTCTACCGCAATTCTGGGATGCAACTTTAACACTCCGCCGGCAAGGGCAGCTACGCTGCTGCAACGGCCGCCTCTGTGAAGGTAGGTAAGGGTATCCACCACAAAGCTTGCCCGCACCTTAGGCTTTAGCTGTTCCATTCTTTCTACAATTTCCGAAGCACTTTTCCCTTCCTGCGCCATCTGCGCCGCCTCCAATACCAGAAGACCTACACCGGTGGAAAGATTAGCCGAATTCACCACATGCACCTTCTCTTCCAAACCGAGTTCACTTGCGGCAAGACGCATCACATTACCGGTTGTGGACATATCCTCAGACACACAAAAGCTGATGATTTCCTTTCCCTCGTCTGCATAACTCTTGAATAATTTCATCGTGGTTTCAAGAGATGCCGCTGCGGTTTTGGGTGTAGTCTTATTTGCATCTGACCAGCGGTATAGTTCATCCGGGGTAATGTTTACCCCATCCTCATACTCCTCTTCTCCCATGTGTACATGTAACGGCAAAACAGCTATGTGGAATTTCTCCAACAGCTCTTTTGACAAATCGCAGGTACTGTCCGAAATAATTTGAATCATAATTCCTCTCCCTCCGTTAACCGTAATCTATATTTTTATATCACCTTTATCGCGCTGGGATAAATCTGTTTCACCCGGTTGTCATCAAACCGCTTATCCATAATCTCCTGCCACCTGTATACAGCCGGCTCGCCCTGCTTACGCTGTTCATTACGAATCAATGCCATGGAAGAAACTACCATATTCAGGCTCATAAATAAAACCATCCCCCAGGTTAACACTTTTCCTGTATTTATTGGAATCCGTTCTATTTTTCCTGATATAAGCGGATACAGAACCTTAAACCACACTACACAGGCAATTCCCCAAAAAGCGCAGAACAGTACGTTTACCCTGCCGTTAATATTTAGAGGGATTTTACTGTAATCCCAAAAAACGGTTCCAAACACAAGCTCTGTAAACACACTGGCTACGTATTCAAACACTCCTCCGATTCCACAGCCGCACAGGAACAAAAAGCCGGCAGAACGTTTTCTGTATTTATATAGGAGAACACTTGCCAGTGCAATGGCACCTCCCCAGACAATACTGAAGTGTCCCCACACCACACTGCTTCGGCTCATCCATCTTCCCATGCTGAAACGGCAGAATACGGTCTCTATGATATCTCCGCAAAATGCGCCAATCATAAACAGCCATACAACTTTATAAAATCCGCATCCTTTTGCAAATACCGTATTATCCTTAGTCATCTTCATCACTCCCATGGTACATGGTAAAATCCAAAAAGCAACTGAACTTCAACCCAAGTTCAACTTTTGTTGAAGATTCACTCCAACTTTTCCTTTATTTGTAAGGTATTTTAACGTTATTATTGAGTATTAACAGAAACTTTGATATAATACTTTTAAGTTTTCTATTTATCATTTCAAGAAAGCTTTCCAAAAATTTGACAGACTGTACGGAAGGAGAAATGACGTGGAGAAGAAAGGAAAAAGAAAAATGGGACCTATCATATTAGCTGTTGTCTTTATAGTAATATTATTTCTGGTGATTTTCATAGCAGTTAACGCTTCAAAGAACGTAAAAGCAATGAATCATTGCATTGATTCCGTAATGGCTGAACTGAATCAGCATTTCACCGTGACACCTGTGGATGCCGGCGAATATGAGGAGATAAAAATCTACGGTATCATGAAGTTCCATGCCGAACAGTATGACATTGAAGAGCTGGGTAACCTGTCCATTATGCGCGTCAATATGGGCTTTATGCAGATGGCTACCGTGGTCATTACTCCCAGGGATAAAAATATGCCTCTGCTTTCCGCAGATTACATGTACATATTGGGCAACCGCAAATCCTATCTGGAATTTTATGATGTGGTGAAGGAAAAGGACGAGCAATATAATCAATTGCTGGGTGCACTCTCCAAGGTGCAGGATAACTACAATCACTTAGAAGACATCGTTCCCTCCGAAGCATGGTATGAGCATCTGCTGACCGTTACCGCTTACAAGGGCGGGAAATCCATGACTGATGCTGATATGGAGAAAATGCTGACAGACAGTATCAGGGTTTACGGTGAACACGCTGTAACTCTGCCTCTTCTGACTGCAGAAGAAAAAGCAGAAAAGATAGCCATCACCATGGAATATACGGATGGTCTGATTGAAAAGGGTGGCATCTCCACAGATGTCTTTAAAAAAGAATTGGGTGAAGAGACAACCAAGGACTTTTTTGACAAGGTCTTCTTCGGAACCGCCACAAAATAAATATATACTTCGGAGGATATCATGAGTTCAACCGTAAACAGCTACATTGCAATTCCCACCTTCTTAAAGGTGGGACCGGGTGCCCTCGACAATATCGGCACCTATTTGAAAGAGAATCATTTGGAAAAGGTCGTCATTTATTTTGGAAACGGACTGATTGACATGTTCGGATACAAGGTGATGGATTCCCTAAAATGCGCAGGAGTAGAGGTATTGGAATACCGTGAGATGGATTCCGTGTGCCTTGAGGACATCACAGCCCTCGCCTTTCATCTGCCAAGCAAAACACAGGCAGTTATCGGTATCGGCGGCGGCAAGGTCATTGATGCGGCTAAATATGTGGGCTTTCTTCAAAAACTGCCTTTTATCAGTGTACCAACTTCCTCCTCAAGTGACGGCTTTTCCAGTGCCAGTGCTTCCCTGATTGTGGAGGGCAGACGCCACTCCCTGCCTGCACGGATTGCCTACGGAATCATTGTGGATACTTCCGTCATCAAAACAGCTCCGGAGCGATTCCTCTACTCCGGCATCGGTGATATGGTGTCCAAAATCACCGCTCTCTACGATTGGATTTTTGAGGCGGAGCATGGTGTGACCGTGGTAAATGACTTCGCCCTCATGATAGCAAAAAAGGCTGTGAACAGCTTTGTGCGCACACCCTTCGAAAGCATTCATGATGAATTGTTTGTTAAGGAACTGCTTGACTCCCTGGCTATGAGCGGTATTGCCAATGAAATTGCAGGAAGCAGTGCTCCCACCAGCGGCAGTGAGCACTTAATCTCCCACGCTCTGGATAAAATGCTGCCGAATCCTCAGCTTCACGGCGTACAGGTAGGAATTGCCACATACCTGATGAGTCTGGTGCATAATCACCGCTACAAGCGTGTCCACACCATCTTTACTGACACCAGCTTCTTTGATTATGTGGAGACACTGAATTTAAACGTGGAAGATTATTTAGCTGCAATTGATATGGCACCGTCAATCAAGCCCCACCGCCATACCTATCTGCATGAGGAGAAATACCGTGCGTTGGCAAAGGAGTTTCTGACCACGGATGAAACCCTGAAACGGATTTTTCACCTGTAGGCACTAAGCCTTCTTTTCCACCCAAACGCTAGGTACATCATTTTCATCATATTCACTGGATATAATTTCATGGTCAGCCTGTCTGGAATAAAAGCCTGCAAATTTACCATTGTAGACGTACATTCCGGTCAGGCTGCTGTATTTACGGAAAGTAGGCTTTTTCTTTCTGAAATCAATGTTCCATGAGCGATAGGGCATGACAAACTCCTGCATAATGTAGTCTGCATTCTTGTGGGTATTCACAAGCCCTTCCCACTCACTTTGTGAAAAATTCACTCCCGCATATACCCCTTTAGCTCCGTAGGAATCCTTGGGCTTGATAATCCAACTATTCTTGTTGTCCAAAATATCACTGTCGGCAATCTGCTTATCCATAAGCTCTGTGGTATAAGGGATATGCTCCTGCAAAAAAGCAATCTCATCCTGTGTAAGGAAGGAATAGGTGCGCTCCTTGTTTAACAGATAAAATAAAGTCTTATCGTGAATAATCTGGGTGCAGAAGTCTCCGATAAGGCATACCTTTCCTGCCTTTGCAGCATCCATAAAAGCCGGAATCTCCTGCTTATGCTTAAAGATGTCCGAGGTCACTGCCCTGCGGTAAATGGCGTCAATCACCATCCCGTCAGGAGCATACAGATGCTCACCGTCAAAGGTCAAATCCCTGATTTCACACACCTGTGCCTGCATGCCAAGCTTCCTAAAGCTTTTTGCAAACTGTTCAAATTCCTCCATGGAACAGCCAAGCTCCAAAAAGTCCACCACCGCCACATTGGGCAGTTCCTTTTCGTAGCCGCCACTTTGATAAATCTCCAGAAAAGCATTTGCCCAGGAATCAAAGAGTTCAAAGGAATGTATCTCGTACTCCTTTTCCATGTCCTGATACGCTTTTGTGATTTTCAGGGCAATATTCATCTCCCTGTCCTCATTCATGGAGCTGCAGCCGTCTGCATTAAACTCACAGAACTTAAAGCCCCCATTCTCTTCATCATAAAAAATATCCAGACGACAGATGGGCAGAAGGGTTTCATACTTAGGAGTACGCAGAATCAATTCCTCCAGTTCCTTGGGGAACCCAAATAATTCACGGTAATCCGGCTTGCTTAAATACTCTTTCATTACCTTGATAAGGATACCGTACATGGTCTCCACAGAAGTCTTCAGATACTCCATCACTTCCTTGGGAAAAGCCTGGGGCATATACAGGGAATAGATGGGCTTACCCTTATATTTGGCAGTGGAATTGTTCAAATAATCAAGGGATTCCTTTGCCGTTATGGCATTTCCCTCCATATGTGCCTCAATCAGGCTCTTGTAGTATTCATTGATTTCTTTCATGGTCATGCGCTTACATCCTCCTCTCCCACGTCACATCTGACACAATTGTCACATTTCATTTTTCCGCTTCTGTAATAATTGCAGGTACTTCTTGTCTGTCTCCTCACAAAACAGCTCTGCAAAGGCAAACAGACTGTCCGCCAACTGCGCAATACTTTGTCCGTTAAATACTGCCCGTTCTCCTACGTTTAACAATTCTTCGGTCAGCGCATCCGCCTGCTCTATGGTCCGGATGCCCACACTCTCAAGCCAGTTTTCTGCACGCCCCGGCTTTTCCAAAAGGCATTTTACCAAAACTGCATAGCCAAGCGCTTCCCCTATGGGCATACTGTCCGCTCCTCTAAGCTCCAGTACCTTCTTTAATCTGACACAAGGGAATACCATGGACAAAATCTGCTCCGTCTCCTCCCTGCCAATGAGACGGTCAGCGTAGTACTGCGCTGCCGTCTTTTCTGTAGGCTTATCCTCTCCGCCCTCCCGCACCACAATAAGAGGTGTATTATAGGCAAATTCTGCATAGTTTCGGAAGCTCAAAGGTCTGTCCCGCAAAAAGTCATACACATTGGTTCTGGCACTGTCCACGCCCTGCCAGATTTTTGTACGTATCAAGGCCTGTTCATTGGGAGCATCCTCAAAAACAGGTACATTGTCCGTAATCCATGAAAGTATGGGCATCAGCTTATATGCTGCCTCATATTTTCGCACAAAATCCTCTTCATCCGTATAATCAATGGAAACCTGGGTGGCTGCCGTTCCACGCATCATCCGTCTGCCCCAGTCCCCAATTTTTGCAAAATAAGCATCCATGTATTGATAACGCTTCTTGGGAATCAATTCCTGCTCAGCGGCTTTTCCTTTTGGAAGGTATCCGCACTCCACAAGATGACAATCCCATTCCGTCAGCAGTTCATCCACTTCCTCGCGGAAGGCTGCATAAATCTCCAATATCCGCTCAGTCTTTGTCTGGGGAGAAATACTGACCTCCAGCTGTCCCGCCGGCTCTATGGTGATGGAGCAGTCCTTACGCCATAAACCGATCAGACGCCCCTGCATGCGATACTCCTCCTCGTATTTGGAGGAAAGGCTGCCAAGCAGAGCTTCCACGCCTCTTTCACCGCTGTACGGCAATAAAACATTTTGTGAATCCACCACAAAATGCTCCAGCTCCAGTCCCATCATAAAAGTGTCCTTACAGCCTTCCCTGAAATAGGACACCATTGTCTCGATATTTTTGTTGTACATAATTTTGTCGTACATATTATTCCCGTTCACCCTCATATATCTTGCTCTGACTGCACTTTATCCGTCAATTACTCTTGCAAGCTGATTTTGAAATCTGCTCTCCATCAAATCCAACGCTAACGCATACTGCTGCATCTCCCTGCTGACACTGTCCTTCTCATCATATTCCTTTTTGTAGCAGATGCGATGCTCCATGCTTGCCCAAAAATCCATTGCCATGGTACGGAATTGAATCTCTACCGGATAGTATTCCATAGCGTCCAGACAATGAATAGGTACGCCAAACACGATGTGAAAGCTCCGATACCCGCTCTTCTTGGGCTTCTGAATATAGTCCTTTTCCTTAATGACAATCAAATCACTCTGTTGCTTTAAGCACTTTACCAGATCATAAATTTCTTCCGGGAAATAGCAAATCACACGGATACCCGCAATATCCATGAGACGTTCCTTGGCATTTATCACGCTGTCCGACAAAGAAAGCCTGTCTAATTTCCCTTCAATACTCTTTTTCTTTTTGATACGGTTCTGGATATGATGGATGGGTTTCCCCGTATCCTTACTGTTGTAAATACTGTGATTTAGTATCTCCAGTTTGGTCAGCATAATACGGCTGACATCCTCATAAGGTCTGATTAGTTCATAATACTGCTCATTTGTCATGTGTAACCCTTTGCCCCGTTTCCGGCAGTTTCCCTGCCTAAAATAAAGGATAACAGATAATTGTGAACGTCGTATGAGCAGTTTCTAAAATACTGATGATAATTTTATAAACATAATTTAATGATTTACAATGCTACTTCACCCTCAAACACAGTGACGGCGGGACCTGTCATGTACACAAGGTTCTCTTCCCTGTCCCATTCAATGAGAAGCTCACCGCCCAGGAGCTTAACGGTAACAGTATTCTCGGTCAAACCGTTCAGCACCGCTGCCACTGCCGTTGCACAACAGCCGGTACCGCAGGCAAGGGTTTCTCCCGTGCCGCGCTCCCAGACACGCATAAATACGGTATTTCTGTCAATTACCTCCACAAATTCCGTGTTGGTTCTGTTGGGGAAGCACTCATGATTTTCAAACTTAGGACCAATTGCTTCCAGATTCATCTCCTTTACACCTGACTTAAAAATAATGGCATGGGGATTTCCCATGGATACACAGGTCATACGGTACTCGGTATCCTCCACTACAATAGGAGCATTTACTACCTGCTCACCTTCTGCCTTTACCGGCACAAGTGCAGGCTCCAGAATAGGACTTCCCATATTGACGCGTACCTTGGTAACTTCTCCTCTGTCCTGTCCGGGCTTTTTCTCCACAGTCAGGTGCAGATACTTGATTTTGCCTGCGCTGACAATAGTGATGTCGGTATTGTCCGTAAGTCCCTTGTCATATACAAATTTTGCCACACAGCGGATACCATTGCCGCACATCTCAGAGCGGGTGCCATCCGCATTGTACATCTCCATCTCAAAATCCGCTTCCTTGGCGGGGTTGATAAAAATCACACCATCACCACCGATTCCAAAATGGCGGTCACTTAAGCGTCTTACAATCTCAGTTTTGTCCTCTAAAGCTATTTTCTCCGTAAAGCCGTTCACATAAACATAATCGTTTCCACAGCCCTGCATCTTTGTAAATTTCATAATCATTCTCCGATTTGTAAATATTTTGGACAAGACATAACACGAAAGATTCCGCTCTTGGCCGGGCCTCTCTTTGTCGTATCCTGCCTCAAGTCCCATCATATCAATCACCCAAAATCTTGTCAATGTAAAATCCCGCGTACCCTTTGTATTTTACTGCGCATAACAGGGCACTTCCCGGCATATCTTGGAAATAAATAAACAGTCCTGCAAAAAACATAAGGAGATTAATTAAGATGAGCGCTAAAACCAAAATTGTTGTACTTCGCATGAAGGAATTGATTTATACAGGCATCTTTGCCGTGCTTGGCATTGTGTTGGTCGTAATGCTTGTTATGATGTTTACCTCAAAGGGCGATGATGCTTCCGCACAGGATACCCCCACAGAAACACCGACCACAGACAGCGTCACCACATCCTCTGATGCCCTATACATACCCGGTATTTATACCACGGAGCTGGTGCTTGGCGGTGAGAGTGTTGATGTAGAGGTTATTGTGGATAAGGACAGCATCACATCCATCCGCATGGTCAATCTAAACGAAGCCGTAACTACCATGTACCCTTTGCTGCAGCCCACCTTAGAGTCAATCTGCTCTCAGGTCTATGAAACTCAATCATTAGAGGATATTACATATACAGCGGACAACAAGTATACCTCTTTAGTACTTTTGGAGGCAATCAAAAGCTCGCTGGATAAGGCCGCACCGGAATCTCAGGAGGCTACGGCGGAATAAACATTCAAACGGGGCTGTTGTAATAGCAGCCCTGTTTGCGTAAAACTGAAATTTCACAGTGATTTCCCATTCATAACTTAGAAAGTTCTTGGTAGATTCATGTAATGCGTGCTTTTTCTTTCCTATCATATATTACCCAGATAATAACTGCAACTATAAAAACAATTCCAAAATAAAGCATCATTGCATTTGACTTTGGATATGCATCAAACAAGTCATTCCAATCATATACCGCACCGATTGAATTAATAAACGAATGGTATATTGCACAGGCTAATACGCTCTTCGTTGCCTTATAAATCGCAGCACCAATAAATGACCAGACAAAAATGGTAATTGCAAAACCTATCAAACTGTCGCCGTAATGATTAGAAGATGGCATAACCCATATCGGTAGGTGCCATACACACCAAATAACTGCGGTAATAGATGTCGCAATCGGGAACGGGAACATCTTTTCCATTTCCGGCTGTAAAAATCCTCTCCAGCCGGGTTCTTCTGCGACACCAACAAACGGAATCATAATCAAGAATCCCAACGGCATCATGTACCACGGCGCACCATTTGGTTTTCCGCAACATAACGCAAATACAAATGCCGCAATACCAAAGAGCCCTGTTATCCAAACAGCTGTCCATGGCTTTTCAGTATGTATGATTCTTCGAAAGTATTCTTTTACAGTTATCTTTTCCGCACCGCGCAATGTAATAAACAAAGCCACCAAAGGTGCCGGCGTTGAAAAGAGCATCCCTATAACAGCATAAATTGCATATCCGACAGTCAATCTTCCGTTCTCCATATATGATACGGAATATGGTTCTAAAAGAAGCAATACTCCCGTGACAAATAAGCTCAAAAATAATATCCATCCTAAAAAAACAGCTATAGGTGCTTTTTTACTTGTATTTTTCCACATGACATTTTCTCCTTTACTTTAAATCTGCTCTCTATTTAATCTCTCTTTTACTTAATCTCACACATCCTAAGATTGCAAATATCAATGTCAATATCACACCTATCACAAGAATACACCATCCCACATTTCCATCATTGGTATAAGTATTCCAATTAGAAAAATCAGCCTTTGCCAAACAAATACCATTGAAGTCTCCGATGGACCAATCTACTACATCATTTACAAAGGTAAGCAGTAAACTACTTACCAGACAAGCAATGGATGCACGAAACATTTTAGATATCGGAAGATATCTCAAAACAAGCACAATTCCCCAAGGTACTAACAAACAGTATGTGGTAATAGGGATAGCGGCTGCCCAATATCCCGGATACTTTGAATAGATACCCACTACTGCAATAATGCTATAAACAGCAAGACTTTCAACACTCATGGTAATCAATGCCTTGTGATTGCACACTCCTTTAGGCAATGATATATATCGAATAAGAAAAGGTGCGAAGCAGATAACCAGTCCGGCAACACAGGGGATTACCGCCAGGTAAAACCACTTACCTCCTGAATAGATACAAATCGTACCCAATAATGCCACCAGTGATATTGTAAAAGAACAAATCGTCCACAGAATTTTTTTGTCATTAACCAGCAAGGGAACAACTGTTATTGATGCAAAAACCATAAGTGAAGTCAAAACAATAAAAAACCAGTTAAGTGCATGCCCCACCGCAAGATTACAGATTAGGCATACAATCAGAGGAATCATTAAAACAGCTGCTGTAATCAGCCCAATCATTGTGCTTCTCTTTCTTTCTTTCTTCAAATGTTTTTCAATCACACGATTTTTTTCGATTGATAATTCCTGTGTAACTGCTTGGTTCCCAAGTTCACTAAGTAACTCTTTACATTTGGAACATTCCAAAATATGTTCTTCGATAACAACCTTACTCTTTATGCTACAAACATCATCAATATACAAAGGTAATAGATCTTGAATAATCTCACAATCAAATTTCATAACTTCTCCTTCCTACTGCATTTTTTCCTGCAGTTTTAGTCGGGCTCTATGATAAGTAACGCGTGCCCAAGATTCTGTTTTATGAAAAATCTTACCAATATCCGCAAAGGATAATTCACCGAAAACCCGGAGTTGGAACACTTCTTTATACGGTTCTTCCATATTATGTAAATACTCGTGAATCCTAAATGCTGTTTCTTTATTTTCAATTTCCTGCTGGAAATCAAGCTCATCAGGAACATCATCGCCCAGCATTTCATGCTTTTTATGCTTCTTAAGCACATCGTAAGCTATATTTTTTGCAATTGCACAGAGCCATGTATATTCACTCGACTTGCCTTCAAACTGCTTGTTCGCTTTTAATGCTTTAAAAAATGTTTCCTGCGCAATTTCTTCTGCCAAATCCGGATTCTTCACAAGTAACAAAACAAAAGAGTATATTTTCATAAAATACGCATTATATAGCTTTTCATAATCCACGAATATCTCACCTCCTTTTTGTTTTCTATTACTTAGACTGACAACCATCACTTTCGTTACAAAAAATGATGTTGTATCATAAAAGTTGACACCCTATTCTCAAGGATTTTGATATATAA